>NZ_JBALOW010000074.1:22609-42801 GCF_036965085.1 Bacillus sp. JJ1532 | reverse complement strand
ATATTTAACAAGATTATGTTAGAAACTTGATAATAATAGATATTTTTCCTAAGAATATCTAGAGCCTCAAAATAATTATGTGAATATTATGGTAATTTGTAAAATAATTGTAGAAAAAAGGATGAAAAATTATTTCATAATTGACAAAATATTACACAATTACCAACAGCCTATTATTACAATATAACTAGATGATCATTTACATAAGGAAATAGCTTCAGAAAAAGGCAAACCTATTGAAAAATAGGGACGCAAAGTCACAGGTCTAAAGTATGGATGGAACGTTCTTTTTTTAAGATTTCCTACATAAACTTATTATATCAGGCAGCACTTAGAAAAGGCAGATTCCATACCAAGATGGCTGGATTGCCTGGAATACGATTCGTATTTTGGGGGGAAGAGTGTGGGGAAAACAAGAGTCCAACTGGAATTACTAGACAGTGAGTGGATGAAGTTAATTATCAAGGCGAAGCAAATGGGGATTGAAAAAGAAGAAATTAGGGAGTTTTTATTAAAAAATGGGGTAAAAAAGCTAGCTTTAGAAGTAGCTGAATAGAGATAATGGCACAAATAGCTAAGTGTTTCTAAAAGGACTACAGTTCTTTATAGGAATGCTTTTTATTTTGCAAAAAAGACGCAGAGGGTCAAGGTTTACCTTTGCGTCTTCTTACGAACAGCTAATATCTAATATCTCATTTATTTTGATCAATTCTCCATTTATTAAATTCAAGAAATTCACGGAACTGGTCTTTAGAAACACCAGAATTCATGGCTTCTTGTACGATATCGATCCATTCCGAATCCAATTCATCTGTATTCGGCTGTTCATGAATTAAATGATCAACCGGAACATGAAGGACAGCTGCGATTTTTTCGAGAAATTGTATGGAAGGATTGGTTTGCAGGTTTCTTTCCAGCGAACTTAAGTAAGATTTGGCCACACCAGCTTGTTCGGCAAGCTCGGATAACGACATTTTCTTTTCTTTACGAAGTAATTTTACGCGATCACCGATCATCCAATCTCACACACCTTATCAATAATAATAATAAATCAATTGGAATTTCTGTATTGAGAACGGATTGTTCAAAATATATATTTACATCTTAACATAAACTTCGTTTAGTTGAAAAAAAATTTGTGGGTAATATGTATTTTTTCAAAAAATATAAAAATTTGAAAGTGAGAGGACTGTTCTGTTTGAATTATGTTGAAATAAAATTGTAGGAAGAATAAATAAAAAGTGCGAAATCTAATATTTATGGATTTCGCATTTTTTATTTTGAAGATGGGGATTAATTGAATATTTTTATTTACAAATTTATCGAATCTCCTACACAAATATTACTGTTGGCAATTGTACCTACTGGCAGTTCAAGAGTGGAATGGGCTGAGTGTACAGGTGGAATCATTCTCCATGGTTTTAACTCTGAAACTACTTTTACAACTTGGTTTTTTCGGTCAAGAAAGACGACATCAATAGGGAATCTCATGAAAAACATGTGAACAGAATTACAAGGTGTAATGAGAAGCCCTTCTTCTGTAATTGGTTTCTTGTAAAATAAGAGACCTTTCAATCTCTTCCAAAAATTATTTGCGAGTTTAATATTCATTTGCAGGGTTATCATTTTTGATTTCAAAAAAAGCATTCCTTTCCACTTGTTTTGTTCATTATATAAAACACATCGTTCTTAATAAAATGTAAAATAGTAAGAAAGAGCGAGAAAAAGGTAGAAAATGAAAGAAATGTAATTAATATATGGAGAAATTGGACAAATTTAGGCGTTTTCACCAGAGTTCATTCGATATATACTTTCATTAAGTTCTATATATAGAACAAAATATCAAAAACAATTTAGGGAGGAATTACAATGTTAAATCAAATTAAAAGACTATTTAAGGAAGAAGAAGGACAAGCGTTGACAGAGTATGGATTGTTGGTAGGACTTGTTGCGATTGCGGTAATTGCAACATTAGGACTTTTTAAGGACAGTATAATATCTGTGTTCACGAAAATCAAAAGTGAACTTAACAAAATTTAAAAAAGTTAGATACTTTAACAAAAAGCCCTGCTTTGGCGGGGCTCATTTTAATAATGAAAAGGAGAATACTTATGATAAACCTAATGGTCGCTCTCATCCTTATCATCTCCATCATAACAGATCTTCGAAGCCGTAAAATACTAAACATTGTCACGCTGCCTGCCATCCTAGCTGCCCTCATTTATCATTCTCTTACATCGGGTCTTAATGGAATCTTATTTAGCGGTCAAGGATTCCTGGTAGGACTAGGATTATTGTTCATTCCGTTTTTAATGGGAGGAATTGGAGCAGGTGACGTAAAGCTGCTCGCTGCCATTGGTACATGGAAGGGAACGATGTTTGTTCTATATACAGGTATATACGGGGCAATTGTTGGAGGACTTATTGCAGTAGTTATTTTACTAAAAAAAAGGCAGCTTAGTTTTACACTTAAAAATATGTTGTTTTCATTAGTATTTTTGAGAGGGGTAAGAGGCTCTTTGGAACTTATAGGTGATAAGCATGGGGCTGTTTCAATCCCATATGCAATCCCAATTGCACTAGGTGCTTTTATTACCTTTTTAACGGAGATATACTCATGAAATCAGAAAAAGGGCAATCGTTAGTCGAGTTTGCACTTGTTGTTCCGGTCCTTATATTGATACTGTGTGGAATAATTGATTTTGGACAAATTTTACATGCGCATTTAAAAATAGATCATGCAGGACGAGAAGCAGCTCGGGCAGCAAGTATTGGGAAAAGTGAAGCTGAGATTAAAGATACGGCAGTTAACTATGGATCGCCTATCCGCTTACAACCAAGTAATGTTACGGTCGATCTAGATTCAATTAATAAGGAAGCAAAAATCACAATACATGATTATCAGGTAACTTTCCTTACACCGCTTATAGGGAATATCGTTGGTCCATTAACTTTAAAAGAAAATATCACTATTATGAGGATAGAATAACATGATGAGCTTATTAAGCATCTTAAAATTTCGAGATGAAAGTGGTGGAGTGGTAGTTTTAGTTGCTTTATTCATGGTGGTGCTTCTTGGTTTCGCAGCAGTAGCTATAGATGGTGGAAGATTATATTTTGAAAAAAGCAAGCTACAAAAAGCTTTGGATGCTGCTGTACTTGCTGGAGCACACAAACTTGTATTAAAAGATAAAAGCGAAAGTGAGAAACAAGCAAAAATAGTTGCCAAAGATATTACACTAAAAAATGGGTATGAACTCTTAGATGCAGATATAAAGGATGAAGATGTAGTTCATAAATCACATATAAGAGTAGAGAAAACAGTAACTGTTCCTCTTACTTTTGCAAAAGTAATTGGGATTAATACGGCATCTGTATCGGCCTCTGCAAAAGCGAAGATTGCTGGTCCATTAATATCAGCAAGGGGTATAGCTCCGATTGCAATAGAAAAAAGTGCAGTTCCAACGAAAACAATACTTACTTGTGGGGAAGAGGAAAATGAGGAAGAGGAAAAAAAATCAGGAAAAAAAAGCCCTGGAAATTGTGGCTTTATTAGAATAGATGGAAATGGGGCACCTATTGTAGAAGAGGGAATAAAAAACGGTAGTAAGAAAAAAGTTTCAGTAGGTGATGAAGTACATCCAGAACCAGGTGTGATGAATGGACCAATTGACAAGGCAGTTGAAACTGCAGTTGACTCTATAATTAACAGTGACAAAGACAAACCTCACTGTCAATCACCTTCTACCGCTGATAACTCCTGTAAACGAGTTATATATGTAGCCCTTATTGAAACATGGGCTGGAGTAAACGGTGCTAGTGATAAAGTTAAAATACTTGGTTTCGCCCCGTTTTGGGTAAAGGAATATGATAATAAAGGTAAAAATAAAAACATTATAGGACAATTTATTGATGGGATAACTGCTGGGGAAGTAGGGGAACCTAGTGCTGGTTTTAATTATGGTTTATACGGAGTAAAGTTAGTTGAATAGTACGGAGAGGACAAACGGAGGGTTTTTATGAATACAAAAAAAATTTGGCTATTTGCCATAGTGTTCGGAATTATAGCTGCTGGCATGTTGTATGTAATGGTCTCGGGAAGTCTAGCATCTTCTACTCTGCCGGCAAGTGTCGAGATTTCGGAAGAGGAAGAACCTGAAGAAAAGGAAGAGGTTGTCGTTGCTGCTGAAGAAGAAAAAAGAAATGAGATGTTACCATTTTCAGAAGGAAATCGAGCAATTACAGTAGCTGTTTCAGATGCTCAAGGAGTAGCGGGTTTTATTACACCTGGTTCATTTGTTGATATTGTTGCGGTCATGTTAGTTCCTGATGAGTATAAAGATAAACAGCATGATGCGGCAACTCTGCTACTACAAAATGTTAAAGTTTTGGGGATAGGTCATGCTTCCGATGATGAAGAAACCATGAAGCGATATCAAATGGTAACATTTGAAGTAACTCCGAAGGAAGGATTAGTTTTAGGATTTGCCTCTAAATACGAGCTATATTTAATGCTTAGACAAGAAGGGGACAACAAGGTTGAATCTAATCCAGATGAAACACATATCCATGAAGATGACTTACATGTAGGGGTGTTTAGAAGATGACGAATATATACTCGATTTCTAGCCATGATGATGTATCGTTTAAGCTTGATGAAGTAATCACATACCTGGGATATAAGGTGGATTGGGCTGAAAATGAATCTAAGCTATTGGACGATCTGTCAATAAACGAGAATCATATTGTTTTTTTACCACAGTCAGCATCCTATGATGTTTATAGCTTGTGTGGGAAAATTTCAGACCGTTTCCCATTCGTAACAAAAGTATTAGTTTTTCGTTTAGAAGAAGAGCTGGATATGAAGGAGGCCTTAAGAGCGGGTGCCGATGATGTTATTTTTCTTTCTTTTCCAATATCTAAAGTGAAGGAAGATATTAATCTAGCTGTTTCCAGAAACAAGAACATTCTACACCAGCAAATTGAAAATGTAAAAAATGCTAGAGTCATAACTGTAGCAAGTACAAAGGGAGGAATAGGAAAAACGACAGTTGCTGTTAATCTCGCAGCCTCCTTTGGGAAGAAATTAGAGAAAGTGGCAGTTATTGATCTTGATTTACAATTTGGTGACGTTGCGATGTTTTTAGATGTGAAACCAAAAAGAACTATTTACGATTGGGTCAAAGAAGATAGCGTTGGCACACAAATTAAGGATTTTATGACTCACTATAAGGATGGAATTTTCATTCTTTCAGCTCCTCAAAGACCTGAATTTGCAGAAGTAATAACAGGAAATAATATCAGAAAAGCCATAGAAGTATTAAGAAAACAATTTGATGTTGTGATTATTGATGCATCAAGCCATATGGATGAAAATGTGATTGTTGCTTTAGAGAACTCAGACGAGATTTTGGTTATGACTTGTGCAGACCTACCAACATTAAAAAACAGCAAAATGCTAATAGATACTTTAACGTCATTAGATCTTGATGAAAAAGTAAAGGTTGTTTTGAATCGGCAGATGAAGGTAAAGGGGATAACGATAAATACTGTTACTAAAGTAGTTGGCAGGGAAATTTTCACAGCACTTCCTGTAATGGAAAAGCTGATGATTACAGCAGTAAATGAAGGAAAGCCAGCCGTATACTCAAACCCCAGATCAAAAGTGGCAAAGAGAATTTTTCAAATGGCAGAAACACTTGTGAACCCTGAGAACAGTTCTGGTATCAATAAACAAAAGGTGAAACGTATGGTCCACGCAGGGGGGCATGCATAATGTCTTTATTAAATCGTTTGGGTGGACATCACCTGGTAATACAAGAAAGGAAAGAATTGGGGATTAGATCAGCAAGTACTATGAGAAATTTAACCGATTTTGAAATTCGTCTTCACAACTTTCTTGTCGATGAAATCAAGAAGCCTGTAAATGAAGGGGAAGAAATAGAGGTATTAATCGAAAAGCTTGCTGATGAATTTTTCTTAAAAGAAGGGGAGCATCTAACGTTTGAGGAAAAGAAGCAAATCATGCATGATATCCCCCATGAACTAACTGGATATGGACCGATCTCTCCTCTTCTTGCGGATCCTCACGTTACAGAGGTAATGGTGAATGGGCCGAGCGATGTTTATATAGAAGTAAAAGGAAAAATTAAAAAAACAGCCGTCCAGTTTCGGGACAATTTACACGTGCTTCGAGTCATCGAAAAAATCGTGGCACCGCTTGGACGGCGAATTGATGAAAGTGTTCCATTAGTTGATGCAAGACTTCCAGACGGTTCCCGTGTCAATGCGATTATCCCGCCACTTGTACTCAATGGGCCAACATTGACCATTCGAAAATTTTCAGAGACACCGTTTACCATTTACGATTTATTACGAATGGGTACATTAAATGAAAATATGGCAGAATTTCTGAAAGCCGCAGTAGAGTCAAAGCTTAATATTTTCATTAGTGGCGGAACAGGTTCTGGGAAAACAAGTACATTAAACGTTCTTTCTTCTTTCATTCCGCGCGATGAAAGAATTGTGACTATCGAGGATGCGGCAGAATTAAAGCTTTCACAAGAGCACGTCGTTTCATTAGAATCCAGGCCGCATAATATTGAGGGACAGGGTGAAGTTACGATTCGCGATCTTGTCCGAAATTCACTGCGTATGCGACCAGACCGAATAATTGTCGGAGAGGTTCGAAGTGCAGAGGCGTTGGATATGCTTCAAGCTATGAACACTGGTCATGATGGAAGTCTTGGGACAGGTCATGCAAACTCTCCAAGGGATTTGTTAGCCAGACTTGAAACGATGGTATTAATGGCAGGGTTTGACTTACCCGTACGAGCAATTCGTGAACAAATAGCAGGTGCCCTCGATTTGATTGTTCAACAAGCAAGATTAAAAGATGGTTCAAGAAAAATCATCCGTATTACCGAGGTGTTAGGACTTGAAGGAGATACAATCGTTCTTCAGGATCTTTTCGTTTACAATGAACAGAAAAATATCGTTACCGGCAGAATTGAAGGGAATTTCTCATCGACAGGAATTCGTCCACATTGTTCCGATCTGTTTGAGCTAGCAGGGCATAATATACAAAAACTCATTAAGGAGGAATGGGTATGAATCATTCCATCCTTCTTCTCATTTTTGTTGCGTTTATTTTTTGCACTGTTTTCTTCAAACTTATTCTATCGCTCATCTTTGAAAAAGGGAAATATGAAAAACGTTTAATCAAGTATATTGGAAATTTAAACGTATCTGGAAAGGAAAAGAAGCAAGTCGGTAAACAAGGACGAAATAACTCTGTAATTAAATTAATGGCCAAAGGAATTGAAACGGCTATCAATCTTTCTAAACATGAACATCTTCTTCTACAATCAGGAGTAAAGCTTTCTCAAGGAGAATTATTCATTGGGAGAATAGTAACAGCCTTACTATGTATGAGCATTGGGTTCTTATATGAGATACACTTTTTATTTATCATTGCCGCTGGAGGAATGGGATTTTACTTACCTATTTGGTATGTGAAAAGAAAACGTAAGAAGCGTCTGCAAAAATGCTCAGAGCAACTAGGGCTGGCACTCGGTACGATGGCCAATTCACTGCGGGCAGGCTTCAGCTTTATGCAGGCAATGAAAATGGTTGCGAAGGAGATTGAGGATCCACTTGGACCTGAATTCCTAAAGGCTTTGCAGGATATTAATTACGGAATCACTGTCGAGGAGGCATTTGATAGTTTATTGAAAAGGCTGCCCGATAAAGAGCTAGAAATTGTTCTGAATACATTAATTATTCAGCGTTCTAGCGGCGGTAACTTAGCCTTCCTGTTAGAAACAATGCAAGAGACAATCATTGACCGATCAAGAGTAAAGGATGAAGTGAAAGCATTAACTGCTCAAGGAAGGATGTCATCAGTCATTATCACACTTTTACCAATAGCACTTGCATTTTATATTAAAGTAGTAAATCCGGAATATTTTCAAATGCTATTTTCTCATCCATTAGGATGGGCTATGGTCATTATCGGTTCTATGAATATTCTTCTTGGGTGGATTTTTATCAAAAAAATTGTGCACATTGAGGTGTAAAATGTGATCACTTTATACTTTTTTCTATTTAGTTCACTATTTTTTATACTTGTCGTTGGGGCTAGTTTAAGCCTTTTATTTAAAAGGGAAATTGTGATACAAAGAAGAACAGCCCACTATTTAGGTATTGAAGAAGGGAGATTAAAGCTTCAAAAAAAGAAGAATCAAGGGGATAATAAAATCCGTTTACTAATGAAAAAGTTCAGTGATAAAGCAAGAGCTGTTATCGATCAAAAAATTCCTTCTTCAAGAAAAAAAGAATTAGAAAAAAGACTGCGGGAAGCTGGATATCCCCTTAAATTGTCACCGATTGATTTTAGGTTTCTTCAGTTTTTAATTGGGAGTGTTTTGTTTTTTGTTATATACGTTTTATTAGGAAAAGCCGATGCGAATATTTTCTCAACCACTTTATTAGCGGGTATTGTCGCGGCTTTAGGTATGTATTATCCTTCCTTTTATTTAAGCGTCATTATAAAAAAACGCAGGTTTAAGATTCAAAAAATGATGCCTGACTTTTTTGATATGGTTAACCTGTCAATTGAAGCAGGAATGGGACTAGATGCATCATTGATTAAGGTATGCAACCAAACAAAGGGACCTCTTTCAGAAGAGTTTCTGCAAACGATAGAAGATATGAAACTAGGTAAATCCAGAAGAGAAGCATTTGCAGATTTGAGAAGCAGAGTCCCTGTACCTCAATTTCAAAGTATCATCACTTCTTTAATTCAAGCGGACCTGTTAGGTGTTGGAATGGCAAAGATCCTACGTCAACTTACAGAAAGAATCAGGGAGCAGCGAACACAATTAGCACGTGAACAAGCAATGAAAGCCCCAGTTAAAATGATCTTTCCAATGATGCTTTTCATATTTCCGGCGATTTTTATTGTTTTATTAGGGCCGTTGGTTATTTATTTTATTCAAAGCGGGTTATAAAGGGAAAGGCAGGTGTTTGCTATGATTCCACAAAAACATTGCAACCGGAACACACAAGCATTCACGTTTTTAGCCTATTTCACTTCTTCCTGATTTCGCGGAAAATAAATCTATTTCAGGGTCTTTAATAATGCTTAAAAAAAGAGAATTATACAGTTTTTTTGCTGGAACTAAATGTACAAAATCTCATCTAATCCAGGCTAGAAACAAGAAAACTTATGGCGTGCCAGTGCACTATTTCATAAAAAAACCTCTCCCATCATCATTTGGTGGGAGAAATTTTTGTCTAACCACTATTGACTTGAAAGTAAATACTTATCTAGATGATCTTGTTCTTTTTTTGTAAAGACTGTGGAAGAATCAACCCAATACTTATGCCCAACTCCTCATACATAAACATCTGCTAGCCCAGCTAGTTGGTTTGAAAAATATTCTGGAAATAAGAATAAAAATAATTGATTCCATGTAAGTACCCTTAATAAAATCACATCTAATCCAGGCTATGAAACAGAGTGAAACAAGAAAATTTGTCAGCGTGCCGGATATCGACTTAATTCCGATAAATATTATTAATAAAGACATCAAAAAATAAGTCATCATGAAAAAGGAGCGTATTTAATGCGAAAAAAATTGTTTATTACCATTCTTTTGTTAATTCCATTATTCTCCTTTCAAATAAATACGGAAGCATCCACTAACAGTCGTGAAGCATATGAAAAAACAGGGCGTGTTATTTGGGAAGTAAACACAAAGGAAAAGTTAGTTGCCCTTACTTTCGATGATGGGCCTCATCCTATTTTGACTCCACAAATACTTGATATATTGGCAAAACATGATGCTAAAGCCACCTTTTTTGTAGCTGGCAATAAAGTAGTCAGATTTCCTGATCTTTTAAAAAGAGAAGTGGAAGAGGGACATGAAATTGCTAATCATACTTTCCACCATATATATGGAAATTTAACCTCGGCAAAACTATCATCCGAATTAGATGAAACAGATAAAATAATTAAGCAATTCACTGGGTTAAAACCGTCACTTTATCGACCTGTAGGAGGCTTTTATAATGATGTAATTATCAATACAGCTTTTAAACATGGTAAAACGGTCGTTTTATGGTCATGGGATCAAGATTCCCGCGATTGGGCAAATCCTTCAGCAACTCAAATGTGCAGTTACATAAAAAAAGGAGTAAAGCCAGGTAATATCATTCTTTTTCATGATTGGCATGGTAGTGAATATACTCAAACCTGTTCTACAGTTAATGCATTAGATGACATTTTGGACTATTTAGACAAGAACGGGTATAAAAGTGTAACTGTATCTGAATTGCTCTACCGTTCAACGCAACTGATTCCAGAGTCTTTCGAAATCTATCCTACAAAGAAAGATAAAAATTCTCACATTGATATAATGTTTTGAGTGGATTTTCCCGAATAAAAAGATCTAGCACCGCTAGCCAAGTCGGAAGGCAAACCTGGTGTTGGAGCTAGGAAGAATAAAAGTGCTCCTATCTTTTGATGAGAGCACTTTTTGTGTCTAGTATTTTTACAATTTCCTCAACAGCTAAATCAGTATCATCTGCTTTAATGTGATGAAACTCTCCTTCATAGTCGAGTTGTTTGTGGGCATAGCGAGAATCATAATAATCTTCCAGTAAAATTTGAATGACTAACTTATAGTTTTGAATTCTGGCTGCCTCATTTAAAGCAGCTATGATGTCTGAATTCTTTATTCGCTTATAAATATAAGTTAATCGCTCCATTACTTTATCGTGAAACCACTGTTCATGCTGATAGGGCTTCACATACTCACGATAAATGCGCTCGATTCGTGAGGATAATGACGCTTGAAGGTTAATATTCAACCCTTGATGTTTTTTGTCCAGCAATTCATTAGGCTGAACGACCTTACCGACCCGTTTACTTTCGGCTTCTACTAAGAAAAATGGAGAGTCCTTTATTTCCCTTAATGTTTGAAAGAGCAGGGAGTCAAAGGTTTTCTGATTATGGCCCTCGAATAAGCCAAATGAACCGAAGATGGAGCCGCGATGGCAGGCGGCTGCCTCTAAATCAATGACAGGCATACCTTTTTCCTTTAACTTTTTCAGTACTTCGGTTTTTCCTACTCCTGTCATGCCGTGTATAGTTACTGCTCGAGGAGGAATTAGTCCAGGTATTTCCTCTAATATATATTGACGGTAGGCCCGATATCCCCCAACTAATCGAGGAATGGATATTCCTGCAAATGATAAAAATGTAGCAACCGATTTACTGCGCATGCCGCCTCTCCAGCAATAAACAACGGGTTTTTTCCCTTCATCGAGCAAAGCTTTAATTTGTCCTAATATAGAAGGGAGCTTCGGAGAAACGACTTCCATCGCCTGCCACTTTGCTGTATCTGACCCTTCCCGTTTATATATAGTTCCAATCATCGCTCGTTCTTCATTCGTAAATAAAGGGACATTGATTGCCCCTGGAATTTTGAACTCTTCATATTCACCGGGTGATCTCACATCAACTGGAACAGCATCCTTTAACACAAGAAGCTGTTCGACACTAATTTCTCTCATATTTGATTTCCTCCGAGTCTGCATCTATAAAAATATTTTATCCATTTATAATTGGTTTGAAAACCCGGTGTTCAATATTACATCCTAAATGCCTGTCAAAAAACGAAAAGCAGCCATCATAAAGGCTGCTTCATTAATTACTTACTTATTTTTTCTTAAATTCCCCAGCTCTTCTGCCAAAGCCTGCATTTCGTTCGGACTGAAGCTGTTCTTTTTCATAACAAGATCATAAATATCCTTTAATTCCTCATACATTTCCTCGTCAAAATGGGAAGGCTTGATTGCTCCAAAGTTTAAAACCTTTAGTTTTTCTTTAATTTTTTCGATCATGTATTCCACATTTTCTACTGATTTCTGTGCTAAATCCACCCGAATTCCTCCTCAATAAGTATGCCTCTGCCTTAGTCTATCAAGTATTCCCATCTTTCCATGTTATGAAATAAAAGTCAACCATAATTGGAGCACTATAGAATATTTCAATGTAAGTGTTTTTCCGGTTCACTATCAAAAATGCTAACATGAAGTAGTTTTTCAATGATATATATAGTTGCACAACAACAAAATATGAAAGAAAATGTTGTCAAGGAGGGTGTACATAATGATTAATGTATTATTTGTTTGTTTAGGAAACATATGCCGTTCGCCGATGGCGGAAGCAATGTTTCGTGATTTAGTAAAAAGGGAAGGGTTAGAACATACAATCAAAGTTGATTCAGCAGGGACAGGCGATTGGCATATTGGTCAGCCGCCGCATGAAGGGACAAGAAAAATCTTAGAAAAATATAATATTCCTGCTGCGGGGCTGAAAGCGAGACAATTTCAGACGAATGATTTTCAAGATTTCAATTACATCATCGCGATGGATGCTTCTAATGTTCAAAACATTGAAAAGCTGAAAAATCAAGATGCAAATGCCCGAGTCATAAAGTTGCTGGATTTAGTTCAAGAGGCAACAGATAAAAATGTTCCTGACCCATATTTTACGGGGAACTTTGAAGAGGTGTACGAGCTTATCGGAAAAGGCTGTGAACAATTGTTAAAAGAATTGCGTAAAGACCATAATATATAAGAAAGTGAGTGTGACTAGAATGGGGAAGTCGTTATTTTGGAAAGGCGTATTATACGGAGCGCTTGCAGGTGGTGCTTTAAGCCTGCTTGATCGGAGTACCCGAGAATCTGTTACAGCTAATTGTAAAAAAGCAACGAAAGAAGTTTCATACTATGTAAAAAATCCTGGACAAGCTATAAGTGAGATTAAGGACATGACCAATCAAATTCAATCAACGTTTGAACAGGTTAGCTCTGAGGTTTCTTTTATTATGGAAAAAGTGGATGAATTAAAGGAATCGACAACTGATGTAGTGGAGCTTATGGGAGATACAAAGCAAGCTTTTTTTGAAAAAGATGAGGTTGAGGAGAGTACTAAAATTGTGAATTAATACTCTTAAGAGGTGATGGGATGGGACGAGCCTTTTCGAATTTGTTTTCGCAAATAAAGAAAAGAGTGATGGTAGATGATTTATTTGGGCTCTCGGCACAATTAGCCTACTTCTTCCTATTATCTCTATTTCCTTTACTTCTTTTCTTAGTATCGCTGCTTCCTTATTTGCCAATTACCCAAGAAGATATTCTTGCAGTTATTCGTGATTTTGCGCCAAAGGATAGTATGCAACTAATTGAGACTAACATTATTGCGCTTTCCCAAAAAAATGGCGGGCTGCTTTCCTTTGGAATTATTGCAACGATTTGGTCAGCATCCAATGGGATCAATGCGATCGTTCGTGCTTTTAATAAAGCTTACGAAGTTAAAGAAACCCGCCACTTTCTTGTAGCAAGAGGGATGGCTATTCTTTTTACCTTTGCCATGTTGTTTGTCTTTGTTATTGCTTTATTGCTTCCGGTTTTCGGGAAAATTATTGGCGTTTATTTATTTGCTAAATTTGGCTTATCCGATGAGTTTATGACCATTTGGAATACGCTTCGCTGGCTTGTGAGCTCAATCATCCTCTTCATTGTTTTTACTGGCTTATACTGGATTGCACCAAATACAAAGCTAAAATGTATTACAGTTATACCAGGTGCCATTTTTGCAACGGTGGGCTGGGAGCTGTCTTCCTTGGCTTTTTCCTATTATGTGAGCAATTTCGGTAATTACTCAGCTACTTATGGGAGTATCGGTGCCATTATTGTCCTGATGATCTGGTTTTACTTAACTGGAATCATCATCATTCTAGGTGGAGAAATCAATGCTGTATACAGTAAATACAAAAAGGAAGATTGCTAATAGTTTCCTTTAATAAATTGTGGGTAACTTCAAAGAATAAGACAGGGGAAATAATATTGGTCTTTAAAAAGGAGGCTTATATTTATGTCTAAGAAATCGAAGAAGGACGGCGGAACAAAGCAAAAAGGTAAGAACAAACCAAAACAGAAAACGTCAGGTTCAGCTAACGGACAAAATGGATATCATTAAGAGAAAAAATCCCGGGGGCGCCCGGGATCTTTCATTTCTATGACTTCAACAGCCTTAAGCTATTTAAGATAACCAAAATCGTGCTTCCTTCATGGGCGATGACACCAAAAGGCAAATCAACAAATTGCAGGAAGTTGGACGCGATTAACAGCATGATGACTGTTATTGAGAAAATAACATTTTGCTTAATGATTCCATTCATTTTTCTTGAAAGCTTGATGGCTTCTGCAATGCGGGGAAGATCATTTTTCATCAGGACGACATCTGCTGTTTCCAGTGCTACATCTGTCCCTTCACCCATCGCAATTCCGACATTAGCTGTTGCCAATGCGGGTGCATCGTTTATTCCATCTCCAACCATCCCAACTGTTCCGTATGTTTCTTGAAGCTTTTTTAGATGCTCGACCTTATTTTCCGGCAGGCATTCAGCTATATAGTCATGAACATGGGAATCCTTTGCGATAGCCATTCCCGTGTTTTTGCTATCACCTGTAAGCATAATTGTGTAGATGCCCTGGTTTTTTAATTGATCGATCGCCATTCTAGTTTCTTCGCGGACGACATCCTGCAGAGCAATAATGGCTGCAATAACGCCTTCTTTTTGTACGAAAACAACCGTTTTCCCCTCACTGGCCATTTTCCCTGCGACCCCATTACTAAAGCTTTGTGCCCCATCAATTCCAACAAAAGCGGCTTTCCCAATTTTCCATTCTTCCCCGTCAATATTGGCTTTTACTCCCCAGCCCGTAACATCCTCAATACTCTCCGGACTGATAAGGGATTCAGATAAATGACCCTTTGCATATTTCACTATGGCATTAGCCAATGGATGTGTTGAGTGACTTTCAATAGAAGCAGCTTTTAATAAAATGTCTTCTTTGATTAGTCCTTCAGCTACAATGATATCTGTCACTTCTGGTTTTCCCTTTGTAAGGGTGCCTGTTTTGTCAAACGCAATGGCTTTTACATGACTTAAATTTTCTAAATGCACGCCGCCTTTAAAAAGAATTCCGTGTCTCGCCCCATTTGAAATGGCTGACAGGGTGGCAGGCATAATAGAAGCAACAAGGGCACATGGTGAAGCAACAACAAGTAAAATCATGGCCCGATAAAAGCTTTCTGTCCAGCTCCATCCTAAAAGGAAATGGGGGACAAACATCATCAGAACAACAACGGCTAATACAATTTTTACATAAGTGCCTTCAAAACGTTCAATGAACAGCTGAGAAGGAGATTTTTCACTTTGAGCAGATTGTACAAGCTGAATGATCTTTTGAAAAAGAGTGTCACTGTTTGGTTTTGTAATTTCCACGGTAATCGAACCATTTAAATTAACTGTGCCAGCAAAGACGGCATCTTCATTTCCTTTCGTAACAGGAATTGACTCACCAGTAATTGCTGATTCATCGATAGTAGATTGGCCTTTTATAATTTTTCCATCGGAAGGAACACGTTCTCCTGGCTTAACAAGAATTTGATCGCCAATACGCAATTGCGATACATGGATTTTTTCCTCGATGCCACGATTAACCCGCAAAGCTTCCTCAGGCTGAATCTCCATTAATGCGGAAATCTCCTTATGGCTTTTGTTCATTGTATACGTTTCAAGAGCACCGCTTACAGCAAAAATAAAGATAAGAATGGCACCCTCCGTCCAATAGCCAATAATAGCCGACCCGATCGCCGCAAAAACCATTAGCATTTCCACATTCAGCTCTTTATTGGCAATCGTTTCTTCAATTCCCTCTTTTGCCTTTGCAAACCCGCCGATTATAAAAGCGAGGATGTATGCTGCAACTGATGGGGCTGCCAGCTCATTTCGATCCAATATCCATCCAGCAGCAATGAGTACACCGCTAAAAAGAGCAGCCATTAATTCAGCATGTGGTTTTATTTTTTCTATAAGGCTTTCATTTTTGCTAACCGGACTTTCTAGTAGTGCTTTCACTTCAGTACTCATTTTTTTCCTCCCCTTAATGATATTGTTTTTCAATTGGGCGCTTCTAATTGAGAAAAATAATCAACATCAATACCCCTATAAAACAACGAAAGCTGCCGCCTCAAAGGCGACAGCACAAAACTTAAATTGTAGTGTAATGTTGTTTTCTAGTGTTATTCATAGTTTACTATATAGGGTATGAAATGGGAAGGAATATGTTCCTCTTTTTATAATAATTATTAATTTATTATTATTTTACTTACTGAGAATAAGATTCCTTCTCAGAGGCCACTTGTTTTTGCCCAAAAATGACGACCGTTAAGAATATGAGGAACAGCATCATGCTTATTATATGAAAGAAGCTGAAAGACTTAAAATGCTGGATGAAAACTCCGCCAAGAAATGGTCCCGCCAAGCTTCCGATGCTAAATGCTACACCGCAAAGTAAATTTCCTGTTGGCAGCATATTTTTCGGTGTTAAATCAGCCATGTAACTGATCCCTAAGGAAAAAGTGGAGCCGACAACCATCCCAGCAATGAATAAGCAAATCGTTAATCCAATCATCATCTCTTCTAGAAAACTAGCCGTCATAAAGCTTAAACATCCAGTAAAAAGGATAATCATTAATATATTTCTTCTGCCATACTTGTCGCTTAATAATCCAAGCGGCAATTGAAATACGATAGCGCCAATCGCAAATGCTGTTAAGAGCATGGAAACATTCGTAACCTCAAGTCCAATCCTCAGCCCATAAACAGGAAAGCTTCCATTTATAGATGATTCAAGAAATCCATAACCAAATGCAGGGAGAAAGGCAACCCAGCCGTATTTGATTGCTTTATTAAATCTCTTCATTGTTTCTTTAAACGAATTTACTTCAATCGTTTGTTCCGGGAAATCGTTTTTTAAGATAAATAAAAATAACCATGCAATGAGGCATAGGATGGATGAAACAATAAAAGGAAGAGCTTCATTAATTTTAATCAAAGGTGCCATCATAGGACCTACCGCGAAGCCAGCTCCAAAAAACAAGCCATATAAGGAAATATTGCGGCCTCTTTTATGCTCTGGTGAAAAAGAAGTGATCCATGTCTGTGTTCCGAAATGCAAAGCATGGTCGCCAATTCCAATCATTAGACGAAGGAAAAACCAGAACCAAAAGGATTTCCAAACAGGGAATAGCATGAGAGAAACAATAACAATCAATCCGCCATAAAGAATGACTGGTTTATACCCATACTTTCTTAACGGGTATTCCATAAAAGGGGACACAAGTAAAATTCCGATGTACAGCCCAGTTGCATTTAATCCGTTTAAGCTCGAAGAAACTCCTTCATTTTCAAAGATAATGGCTATTAACGGAAGCAGCATACCTTGGCTAAAACCCGAGATTGCAACAATACTAACTAAAATCCAAAAACGCATATTTTCTTTTTTCATTTTTTCAAAACCTCAACTTTTGGACAGAAATTCCTGCATAAAATTAATAAATAAAGACTCAATAATGATGGTATATGCAATCAGAGTTCTTGGCAATAAAAATCATTTTTTTCATTCTTTTGGGAAAGATATGGTGACGCGCTTTTTGTTTTCGGGAAAGTCAGCCTATAGATTTTCAATATATCGGTCGGTATCCAGATATATCGGTTAGTTTGATGATTATATCGGTCAGAAACCTAAATATATCGGTCGGTGCCAAATAATTAGGTCAGTTTACATTCTTATTTGAAGGGATGAGTTATAAGAATGAACAAAATTTTTTCCGCACTTGTATTTATCGGTGTGCCTCTATCTGTCATTGGTACACTTATGCATTGGTCCAGTATTTTAATGTTTATTATTTATTGCGTGACGATTATTGCTCTTGCAAGCTTTATGGGGAGGGCTACTGAGAGCCTTGCGATTGTTGCAGGTCCGAGAATAGGAGGCTTGCTGAATGCCACGTTTGGAAATGCTGTTGAATTAATTATCTCGATATTTGCTCTTAGGGAGGGCTTAGTTGGAGTAGTGCTTGCTTCCTTAACAGGATCAGTGCTTGGAAACCTTCTTTTAGTCGCTGGTTTATCATTTTTTATAGGGGGCTTAAAATATAAACGTCAGACCTTCAATGTGTATGATGCAAGACATAATTCAGGATTGCTTATGTTTGGAGTGATTGTGGCATTTGTCATCCCAGAAATATTTTCAATGACGATGTCAGAGAGCGATACACTTAATTTCAGTGTAGGTATTTCGATTATATTAATTGTTTTATATTTAGCAGCATTATTTTTCAAGCTAGTTACCCATCGCGGTGTTTATCAGACAGAAAATGTGAATGAAGATAGACATGGCGAGGAAGAGCCTGAGTGGGGAAAGGGAAAAGCGCTGCTTATTCTTGCTCTTGCAACCATTGCTGTTGCCTATGTATCTGAAAATTTAGTACACACATTTCAGGCAGTCGGTGAAACCTTTGGCTGGACAGAATTATTTATTGGGGTTGTGATTGTTGCTATAGTAGGGAATGCTGCAGAGCATGCTTCAGCTATTATTATGGCTTACAAAAATAAAATGGATATTGCTGTTGAGATAGCTGTAGGGTCAACCTTACAAGTGGCGATGTTCGTTGCACCATTGCTTGTATTAATTTCTTTAATGTTCCCAGTATCGATGCCGTTAGTTTTTTCGATGCCAGAGCTAATTACAATGGTGACCTCTGCACTCCTCATGATCATTATTTCAAATGATGGGGAAACCAATTGGTTTGAAGGAGCTACTTTACTTGCAGCCTATTTAATAATGGGGATAGGGTTTTATTTATTATAGGAAAACATAAAAACGACTCTGAAATGACTCCAGAGTCGTTTTAAAGTTCAATTATTTTTCGCAAAAGGATGTAAATCTACTCGCTTTTTAGGAATTTACCACCAGCCTTTATATTGTTACTGGACCATAAAACCTTTATTTTGGAATGATGAAACTTTAATAAACTGTCATCCTCCTTTTTAGTAGCGAATCGACTTAGCGGCCCTCCTTTTATTTGAAAGTAAGTTTATTATACATCGGATTTTGATATTTGTAAATATTCAGATTATTAAATCAATATTACGAATTTGTTTTTTGTATTGCAATCACTCATGGGGGTTCTGATAAAATTTTTTTTCAAAATGGATAATATACTTGAACTCCGAAAAAACTATAAACAAACGAAAGAGATAGTGAGTTGAAAGGAGTCTCACCATGAAAAAATACATGTCAATCTTTATCATAGGTCTAATATTTATGCTATCTTTTCAGAACGAAGCCGCAGGTTTAATGGATGAGAAAAAAACGAATCAACCCCAAAAAATAATAGCAATTCCAAACTCTGTTTTGACCATCACAAAGGAAAATACGTATCCAAACCCGGCACAGCATATGCCCAAACTGGAGCCAAGTGAATTAACACAAAGTTTAATTGAAACGTCTAAAGTTAAAATTGAAAATCCAGATTTAATCCGGATGTTAAATGAGACGACTGTTAATAGCACCCCATTTGCAATCGGGTATCGGGCGATCATATACCTTGGACAATGGCCGTTAAATTATGAGTCATCCGAAACTTCCCCGAATTGGGAGTATCAAAAGATTAACACCAATTACTTCGATAACCGGGGGGGAATTGCGCCCTATCAGATTCACTACGTTCAAGAAGCTCAGAAAGTGGTCAGAGGCGGCCTAACTGCAAAGGTACCAAGCACAGAAGATGTCAAAAAAATGATGCTCTTAAAGGCAATGGATAAATCTGGCCTGCCACTTTCCTTTGAAACAATAATCGGAGCTGGAACAAAAAAGGATCATAAATACAATATCCCGCCAAAAAGATTGGGCTATCTATACGGCTACGCCCCAGCAATTAACGAAAAAGGAAAGGTCACTTACGGGGAAGTCTATTTAATGCTAAAAGGAAATAAGAAAATGATTATTATTAAAAATGTAACATCC
The DNA here is from genome assembly GCF_036965085.1 of Bacillus sp. JJ1532. Taxonomy (NCBI): domain Bacteria; kingdom Bacillati; phylum Bacillota; class Bacilli; order Caryophanales; family Bacillaceae; genus Bacillus; species Bacillus sp. JJ1532. The sequence goes on along the minus strand of NZ_JBALOW010000074.1, from coordinate 22,845 downwards.
CAAGGAGTCGGTGCATGGATTCCAATTCAGGATCACATGTCCTTCGGATTTGTAGCATCAGAGCGGCCGAGATAAAAAAGTGTAATTGAAAACCTGCAGGGGATGGATGCATTTGGCAAATTCCCTGCAGGTTTCCTTGTGTTATTATAGAGTCTTGAAGTGTTATATGGCGCCCATCGATTCGGAAACTTTTAGTCGAAGGTCGTTAAGAGGGGGTCATAACGCCCTTCGATATG
>NZ_JBALOW010000074.1:0-22387 GCF_036965085.1 Bacillus sp. JJ1532 | reverse complement strand
CCTTCGATACAGAAAACCATGGTCTAAGGTCGTTAAGAAGGGTCCACAACTCCCTTTGATACGGAAAACTATGGTCGAAGGTCGTTAAGAGGGTGTCATAACGCCTTTCGATTCGGAAACCTCTGGTCGAAGGTCCTTAAAAGAGGTTCATAACGTCCTTCGATACAGAAACCCATAGTCGAATGGCGATATGAGCCCTTCAAGCCCCACATTGCCGACCTGATCCCTACTAAAGCCGAGACAACTTACTAGTCAAATTCATAAAATTAATACCCTTGTAGTAACTATTTTTCACCAGTACATTAGGTCCTAGGCAGCGTACTTCAGGACAGTGGCAATTTAATGATCGGGCTAAATCGGTATCAAGCCATTTGTCGAAAATGTCCGTGAGTTGATCAGATTGGACATTCCCCAGCGCCGGAGTATCACCAAAATCCGTCACAATGACATCTCCCGTAAAAATATTAATGTTCAAACGGGAACGGCCATCTGGATCATTTCGAACTGTAACATTTTTCGCAGCATATAAGCGTGTCAACAACTCCAAATCCTTTTCATTGCCACTGCAAGCGTAAAAAGGCAAGGTGCCAAACAACATCCAAGTATTTTCATCTCGAATATCCAATAAATGATGAATTGCGGAACGAATCTCATCTAATGACAGCGTTTCTAAATTGGATGCAAAATCAGATGGATACATTGGATGAATTTCATGGCGCTGGCATTTCATTTCCTCCACAATTTGCTTGTGGATTTTCTCGAGGTAAGGCAGGGTCCGCTTGTTTAACATCGTTTCGGCTGAAACCATAACACCAGCTTTAACTAATTCCTGACTATTTTCAATCATGCGTATAAAAAGCTTCTGTCTTTGCTCATACGTTGGCTTCCGTTCCATCATGGCAAAGCCGCCTTCAATAAATTCTTCCTCCGTACCCCAATTGTGAGAAATATGTAGTACATTTAAGTAAGGGATGATTTCCTCGTATCTAGCTAATTCCAGCGTTAAATTCGAGTTGATTTGCGTTTTGACCCCACGATTATGTGCGTATCGAAGTAAGGGGACTACATATTCCTCCACGGATTTCCTCGACAGCATAGGTTCTCCGCCTGTAATACTTAGTGCCCTCAAATGTGGCACCTCTTCAAGCCTCCTAAGTAATAAATCAACGGACAGTCCCTTAGGATCCTTTGGCTGTAGAGTATATCCAACTGCACAATGCTCACAGCGCATATTGCATAAAACTGTTGTTGTAAATTCAATATTGGAAAGAGTAAGCTTTCCAAACTCATCCATATCCTGATAGGCTTCCCATTGATCGTTTGCAGGTTTTACCTGCAGCATATTTTTAATCATTTTGCTCTCCTTTAAAATAAAATCCATTATCATCTAAAATAAAATGCTCTTATGTCAAAGATAAGCTTACAACTTATAAGAAATGCCTAAAAGAGTAGATTCGTTTTTTTATAAAAATAAATTGACGGAATGCCTAGGACAGTTTATTATATACCATATTAACGACTATTTAACGACAATTAAAAATAGTCGAAAAATTGGTTTTGTTTGGAAAAACGATAAAAAAGGGGAAATGAACGTGCAAAAAAGGGAGATGACGTTTGGTCTTGCCATTATTCCGCTATTGGTAATGATTGTGGTCATGGCAATAGCGGTAGTTGTATTAGAACAAGGGCCGCATATTCCGCTTATTGTGGGAACCTCAACTGCTGCTATTGTAGCATGGCGTGTAGGATTCAAATGGGATGAAATTGAAGAGATGATGTATAAGGGGATACGTCTAGCTCTTCCTGCAGTCATTATTATTATGCTAGTAGGTTTAACGATTGGTGCTTGGATAGGCGGCGGAATCGTTGCGACTATGATTTATTATGGGTTAAAAATTATTACACCATCTCTATTTCTTGTAGCTATCTGTGTTATTTGCTGTATCGTTTCATTGGCAATTGGAAGCTCCTGGTCCACAATGGGTACGATTGGGGTTGCGGGAATGGGAATTGGCTTAAGTATGGGAATTCCTGCTCCGATGATTGCGGGTGCAATCATTTCTGGCGCTTATTTCGGAGATAAAATGTCACCGCTTTCAGACACGACTAACTTAGCGGCAGGTTTAACTGACACGGATTTATTTGTCCATATTAAACATATGCTTTACACAACGATCCCAGGGATCACGATTGCTTTAATCGTTTATGCTATTATGGGAAGAAAATTTGCGGCTGGAGCCATGGATGCACAAAGCATTGATCAAACGATTCAGGTTCTTCAGGACAGTTTTGTTATTTCTCCATTCCTATTAATAGTTCCTGTTCTCGTTATTGTTCTCGTTGCTAAAAAAGTTCCAGCCATACCGGCTCTTATTATTGGTATCTTGCTAGGTTTCCTAGCTCAGATTTTTGTACAAGGCGGAAATGTTGCCGATGCGGTCGCTGCTTTACAAAGCGGATTCCTCATTGACACTGGCAATGAAATGGTTGACAATCTCTTTAACCGAGGCGGTTTAGATGAAATGATGTATACTGTTTCAATGACAATTGTGGCGATGACATTTGGAGGAATTTTAGAAAATACAGGTATGCTTCAAGCGATTGTGAACCAATTATTAAAGCTTGCAAAATCTGCAAAGAGCTTAGTAGCTTCAACAGTTGTATCATGTTTTGCAACAAATGTTTCTTGTTCAGAGCAGTATATTTCAATCGTTATCCCATCTCGCATGTTTGCAAAAGCTTATCGTGATAAAGGCTTGCATTCTAAAAACTTATCCCGTGCACTGGAGGATGGGGGAACGCTAACCTCTGTGTTTGTTCCATGGAATACTTGCGGTGTATTCATCCTTGCAACACTTGGTGTTCATACATTTGAATATGCTCCATACGCAATCTTAAACTTTGTTGTTCCAATTCTCTCAATCATCTTTGCATATACTGGTTTCTCTATTGTAAAGCTAACTGATAAGGAAAAGCTTGAGCTGCAGAAAAAAGATGAACTAGTAATGAAGGCGTAACATAAAAAAGGAAGGTTCCTTAACAGAACTTTCCTTTTTTCCTTAAAAATAAATCGGGATATTCAGTTTATATAGAGCTCGCGGACGGCCCTGCTGATAGGTCATCTCCTCACCGACAATCTGAATGTACCCATGGTCAGTTAGCTTTTTTATCATTCTTTCAGCTGTACGCCTAGTGACTTGAAGAAAATCTGCCAGATCAGCTGAAGTAAACTGATGAATGTCCTTGGAAAACTTAATGATTTTTGAGAGGTTGGCAGGGCTTAATTTTGCTTTTTGTGCGATAAGGTATAAATCAGGGTGATCATTTACGAGTTTTTGCTGTTTATGCAATTGTGGGAAAGGGCCAAGAAGATCCTTTTTTTCTGTTAAAATAAAACAACAGTTGCTATTCTCATTTTTCTCGGCAAAACCTAAAGCAATTAGGGCATTTTTTTCAGCTTCCTTCATGGTCGCACCATAGCCAAAGCCAATGGCATTACCATCCGTTTTAGAAAATAATTGATTGAGGTCTTCATGTCTCATCGACTCTATGTCTCCTCTAGTGCTGTACAAGACAAACTGAGAATCATTTAATTGCTGAACAGTTGCATAAATCTCGTGTGCAAATGTATCAAGATTTTTCCGTTGTTGTTCATTTAGTGAATCAACGGATATATAGCCGACAGCCACTTGTGAAGCTTGGCTTTTCACATACTCAGCCTTTGCCTTCGCATCCTGTAGACCGCGAATCAAGGCAGTCTTTGGATCAGCCATCCGAATGGCAGGAACGCCTTGAAGGATTAATTGGTTATAAACAACATGTACACTTGTAATCGCTAAATCAATTTCCCCTTGCTTCCACAATAAGTGATGAAAGGAAACAAGCTGTTCAAAGTCATACGGTTCTTGCAGTAAAATATCCTCATAATCTCTAACATGCAAGGGGCTTGTCTTAATATCAACTGCATCCAGGACGTTGGAAACAATGGAAGCATCAAATAAATCAATTGAAATTCGATCCAATGAAATCTTCTTATGGTATAATGCAGCAAGCAGCGTTGAGGCGACCGTCATTTCATCCTGTGCTAAATAGAGGATAGGGATCGGCAATTGTTCATGATACTTTTGGGAAAATAAATAGGGCAATGTACCGGATAGGAAGACAACGTCACATGGCTTAATTTGTTTAATTAAGTACTCAGCTTCCTGTGGCTGTTTATAAATATACCCCTCTAATTCAATATTTGGGACTTGTTCCGAAACAGATTGAATCTGTTCGAAAAATTCAGCTGAACCTATGACAGCGATTTTTGTTTGCATGTTTCACCTCTTGAAGGGGGATTTTATTTTTTATAATTAACGACTGTTTAACGACAACTATAACAAATTATTTGAAAATTTTAAACGAAAAAGGAGAAAAATTTTATGAAAATAACCGCTATCCATCTTTATGCTATTCATTTACCGCTGCATGTACCCTTTGTTGTCAGCTATCACACTTACAATGATATGCCTTCTGTTATTGTTAAAATTGAAACAGACGAAGGAATTGTTGGATACGGGGAAGGTGTAGCAGATGAGCACGTGACTGGGGAATCGTTAGAGGGTGTTTACACCATTATTAAAAATACACTTGCACCTGTTCTTATTGGCCAAAACCCAATGGAAATCGAAAAAATTCACGACATAATGAATAAATCGATATACGGAGCTCCAACGGCTAAAGCAGCTATTGATATTGCTTGCTTTGATATTATGGGCAAAAAAATACAGCAGCCGGTTTATCAGCTGATTGGCGGACGTTATCATGATGAGTTCCCAATTACACATGTGTTAAGCATTGCCGAACCTGAACATATGGCAAGTGAAGCTACTTCCATGCTTGAGCAAGGCTATCGTTCTTTTAAAATGAAGGTGGGCACAGATGTCAGGAAGGATGTTGAGCGTATTCAAGCTGTCCGTGAGAAGGTTGGGGATGATATCGCCATTCGAGTCGATGTGAACCAAGGCTGGAGAAATAGTGCCAACACTCTTGTCGCATTAAATCAATTGCGCGATTGCCATTTAGATTGGGTAGAACAGCCGGTTGTGGCTGATGATATAGATGGGATGGTTGAAATAAACGCGAAAACAACAGTTCCTCTCATGATTGATGAAGGCTTAAAGGGACAGCGAGAAATGCTCGAGATCATCCAAAAGCGTGCAGCCCACAAAGTCAATATTAAATTGATGAAGTGCGGCGGCATTTATCCCGCGGTCAAACTTGCACACCAGGCAGAGTTAGCTGGAATTGAGTGCCAGATTGGATCTATGGTTGAATCATCTGTCGGCTCTGCTGCAGGCTTCCATGTTGCTTTTTCTAAAAAAGTCATCACAAGTGTTGAGCTTACAGGGCCATTAAAATTTTCAAAGGATATCGGCAATCTTCATTACGATGTTCCATTTATCCGCTTAACTGAGAAACCGGGGTTAGGTGTAGATATAAATGAAGAAGTATTGAATGAATTAACCGTCTTACAGGATGTTGTTCGCTAGGAGTGGTGTTTAGGTGATGCATATATATGAAGGAACGTTAATTAAGGAAGGCCAAAAGATCCCCTTTGTTGTCCAGCCTTTAACGATGGCGGATGTAGCAAGGATTTTGGAAGTTCAGGATCAAGTCATTTCACATCTAAATGGAAAAAATACACTTCAGCCACTGACCGAGGAAGAGTTTCAATATATTTTAGAGGGCAATGGATTGATGATTGGGGCATTTGTTGATGGAAAGCTAATTGCTTTTCGTGCTTTATTAGTGCCCGTTATGGATGAAGAGCACTTAGGGCTAGATATCGGCCTTGGTGAATCTGAACTGTCAAAAGTTATTTATCAGGAAATCTCAAATGTCCTACCTGATTATCGCGGAAATCAGTTGCAGAAGACGTTGGCTGGGCTGATTATGAAGGAATTATCTAAGAATGATCATGGCTATCGATATGTTTGCTGTACCGTGGCTCCATTCAATATTCCTAGCTTAAAGGATAAATTCTCACAAGGCATGCGGATAGCTGCGCTGAAGGAGAAATATGGCGGCAGCCTACGTTATATTTTTGTGATGGATTTGGAGGAGAGCGCGGAGCCTAATTGGAGCGAGAGCATGTTTATTCCAATGGGGGATACGGAAGCGCAACAAAAAAAGCTTTCTGAAGGCTGGAGAGGAATTCGGATGGAAGTGAGGAATGGGGAGCTTTCGGTGGAGTATTGTCGGGTTAAATGAGGGTGGGGGTGTTATATACGCCCATAGTGAAGGAAAATGGTGTAGAAGGTAGCTAAGAAGGGTTTATTACTCCCTTCGTAAAGAAAAAATGCAGTGGAAGGTAGTTAAGAGGACTATATAACGCCCTTCATGAAGAAAAAATGCAGTGGAAGGTAGTTAAGAAGGTTTTATAACTCCCTTCATGAAGAAAAAATGCAGTGGAAGGTAGTTAAGAGGACTATATAACACCCTTCGTGAAGAAAAAATGCAGTGGAAGGTAGTTAAGAGGACTATATAACGCCCTTCGTGATGAAAAAATGCCGACGAATATAGTTAAGAAGGGTTTATTACTTCCTTCGTAAAGAAAAATGTAGCTCGAAGATAGTTAAGGATGAACGTCTTCACGTATCCAAAGGAAAATCGTCATAATTTTATTTAACCAAACAATTGATCATAATATAAATATTCAATTTGCGAAAAGAGGAGTTTTTCGGTAGTATGTTATCGTTACGAAAGGAGAGAACATTTTGGGTAGTCCGATACAAGATAAAAACAACCAAGTGGTATTTTTAAAACAGCGGTTAAATATGTTTCTTGACGTTCTGGATGCTATTGAGCCAGAAGAAGCAGATATTGATGATATCGACCGTCTGATAGAAATCATTGACGACATTGAATCGAAATGCCGCGAATTCAATAATCGTGATTAAAAAAGAGCCTTAGTGGCTCTTTTTATTTTGGAATCCAGTTAGTATGGTCACCTTTTCCTCAATCAGAATGAGTGCTTTATCTTTAATTACCTCCATTTTAGGAGTATAATATAGACGGCAATTATAATTATTTGAAAAAATAGATATACTCGCAAAGGGGAAGGGGAACGAGGATGAATATCGAAAAGTTTCAAGAGAGTATGTATCAGCTAATTGTTGAAACATCAACAAGGCTTCCAAAAGACGTACGTCGTGCAATTCAGGCTGCGAAGGAAAATGAAAGTGCTGGAACTAGATCAGCTATGAGTTTAGCGACTATCACGAATAATATTAAAATGGCTGATGATAATGTTTCACCAATCTGTCAGGATACAGGTCTTCCAACCTTCAAAATTAAGACGCCTGTTGGTGCAAACCAGCTTGAAATGAAAGAAGCAATTAGAAATGCGATTGTACAAGCTACGAAGGATGGAAAGCTTCGTCCGAATTCAGTTGACTCGCTAACAGGGGATAATAGCGGGGACAATCTTGGATTAGGTGTTCCAGTTATTAAATTTGATCAATGGGAAAATGATTATATCGATGCCCGCCTTATTTTAAAAGGGGGCGGCTGTGAAAATAAAAATATTCAATACAGCTTGCCTTGTGAGCTTGAAGGACTTGGTCGTGCAGGCCGTGATCTCGATGGCATTCGTAAATGTATCATGCATTCGGTTTACCAAGCACAAGGACAAGGGTGTAGCGCTGGCTTTATCGGCGTTGGTATTGGCGGAGATCGTTCTTCAGGATATGATCTTGCTAAGGAACAGTTATTCCGTTCAAACGATGATGTAAATCCAAATGAAGATCTTCGCAAAGTTGAAGAATATGTCATGGAGAATGCCAACAAGCTTGGAATCGGTACAATGGGCTTTGGCGGAGAGACAACCCTATTAGGCTGTAAAATTGGTGTGATGAACCGTATTCCTGCCAGCTTCTTTGTTTCTGTAGCCTATAACTGCTGGGCATTCCGCCGTTTAGGTGTTGCTGTAAATGCTGAAACTGGTGAAATCAACGAATGGATGTATCAAGAAGGCGAAAACATCGATTTCGCTGCAACTGAGGCTGAAAAAGAAACAGCGGCAGCTGCCGAGACAAAAGCTGAAGTGATTACTTTACAAGCTCCTATTACAGAAGAACAAATTCGCAACTTAAAAGTTGGAGATGTCGTTCAAATTAACGGCAGAATGTACACTGGCCGTGACGCGATCCATCACCACTTAATGTCACATGACGCACCAGTTGATTTAAATGGCCAAGTTATTTACCACTGTGGTCCTGTTATGCTGAAAGATGCTGAAGGAAAGTGGCATGTGAAGGCAGCGGGTCCAACAACAAGTATTCGTGAGGAGCCATACCAAGGCGATATCATGAAGAAATTTGGCATCCGCGCGGTGATCGGAAAAGGCGGAATGGGTCCGAAAACTTTGGCAGCTCTTCAAGAACATGGCGGTGTGTACTTAAACGCAATCGGCGGTGCGGCTCAATATTATGCGGATTGTATTAAGGATGTTGAAGGCGTTGATTTGATGGAATTTGGTATTCCTGAAGCAATGTGGCATTTAAAAGTTGAAGGATTTACTGCTGTAGTCACAATGGATTCACACGGAAACAGTTTGCATGCGGATGTTGATAAATCATCTTTAGAGAAGTTGGCTCAATTTAAAGAGCGCGTATTTTAATATTGTTTGGCTCTAGTCATTGAAATGGCTAGGGCTTTTTTTATGGAGTTTATTGGCATGGTTTGGCGCGAATGTTTTGCCTGCCTGCACAAACAATAAGAAAAAATAAAAGAGGAGTGCAGAGATGAAATCACTTAGACATTTGCTCATATTAAGTGCCATTTTCTTGTTTTTTTCATCAACAGCCTATGCCAATTACGCCAACTCTCCTATTCATTGGGGATTTAAAAAGGGCTCAAATGAGCAGCCAGCCGATGCAGGTAAAGGTTTAGATGATATGCTAGAACGGCTGGGTGCCTACTACAAAGGAGATACAACGAAAAAAGAAATTTATTTAACCTTTGATAATGGCTATGAAAATGGCTATACAGAAAAAGTTTTAAACGTATTGAAAAAGGAAAAGGTGCCAGCAGCATTTTTCATTACGGGGCATTATTTAAAAACTGCACCTGATCTAGTCAAACGAATGGCCAACGAAGGTCATATTATCGGCAACCATTCCTGGCATCATCCTGATATGACAACTATTAGTGACGAGAAAATTGCTAAGGAATTGGAAATGGTACGGGAGGGGACGGAACAACTAACAGGAATAAAAACGATGGCATATTTGCGCCCACCCCGCGGCATTTTTAGCGAACGAACGATTAAAGTGGCTAAACAGCATGGCTATACTCACATCTTCTGGTCCTTAGCTTTTAAAGATTGGGTGGTCGATCAGCAAAAAGGCTGGCAATATTCCTACGACAACATCATGAAACAAATTCATCCAGGGGCCATTCTGCTGCTTCACACCGTATCTAAAGACAATGCCGATGCACTGGAAAAAGCGATACAAGATTTGAAAAAGCGGGGCTACACGTTTAAAAGCTTGGATGATTTGATGATGAGTATAGGCATGGAGGAGAGAATGCTATATTGAAGAATTTTTGGGTAGTGGCCGATATATTATATTGGTAGAACTAACCGATATAATCAAAAAGTGACCGATATATTGGTGGAACTGACCGATAAACATCAGCATTGGCTGATATATTTATTAATTAGACCCAATAATGGGTCTTTTTATGTTTCCAAGATACAGCTTTAGTCAAAGCATAAGAAAAAATGCTATAATGACGGAAAAATGGTTAAAGGACGGATCATTCTTGGAAACAATACAAATAAAAGGCCCTTACAATTTTGATCTTGTACTGGACAGGCTTTCCATCGACCCGCTTAATCAAGTGGATATAGTCAATCGATCGGTAAAAGTGCCACTGCTGATTGAAGATGAACCGATTGTGGCAATAGTAAAAGCAAATGGAACAACTTTAGCCCCCGAATTCTTGATTGATGGGACAGAGGGCAAATATAAGGAAAAAGCCGATAAAAGATTAGCGGAAATTTTTCAATGGCTTACTCCACTTGAAATGATTGGCCAACATTTCAAGAATACGGACCTTAAAGAGATCTTTGAACAACACTATGGCACACCCATTGTTCTCGATTTTTCACCGTATAACTGTCTATTAAAATGCATTATCCACCAGCAGCTGAATATGTCCTTTGCCCATACTTTAACAGAGCGGTTTGTCAAAACTTTCGGATTTGAAAAAGAGGGCGTTTGGTTCTACCCCCTGCCGGAAAAAGTCGCCGAGCTTACCGTAGAAGATCTTCGTGAGCTCCAGTTCAGCGGACGCAAAGCGGAATATGTGATTGGCATTGCTAAAGAAGTAATAGAAGGAAACCTCAACTTTGATGAACTAAAATCACAATCAGATGAGGACATTTTTAAACAATTAATTAAATTGCGCGGAGTTGGACCATGGACGGTTCAAAATTTCCTCATGTTTGGTCTAGGCCGTCCAAATCTTTTTCCAACGGCAGACATAGGCATTCAAAATGCCTTGAAAAAATTATATCAATTAGAAGCGAAACCAGCTGTAGAGCAAATGGAGAATTATTCAAAAGGCTGGGAACCTTACTTAAGCTATGCTTCCCTTTATTTATGGAGAAGCATCGAATAATCTGGAGTGATCGAGCATCATGAAACAAGAACAAACAGCAAAACTCAAACTAAATCAAACTTTTCCACTGACAATTAAACGGCTCGGAATAAATGGTGAGGGCGTAGGCTATTTTAAAAAGCAGGTTGTCTTTGTGCCTGGAGCATTGCCTGGGGAAGAGGTTGTTGTTGAAGCAACGAAGGTAAACCCAAAATTCGCAGAGGCAAAAATAAAGAAAATCCGTAAAAAGTCAGAGCATCGTGTCCAGCCGCCATGCCCGATTTATGAACAGTGTGGGGGCTGCCAGCTTCAGCATTTGCAATATAGCCAGCAGCTGAAAGAAAAACGTGATATTGTCATTCAGGCGCTGGAAAGACATACGAAGTTGAACCCAAATCAAATTGATATTAAAGATACGATCGGAATGGACGACCCATGGAATTACAGAAATAAGAGCCAATTCCAAGTTGGACTAAAAGACGGAAAAGTGCTGGCTGGTCTATATGGAATGAATTCCCACCGTCTTATCAATATTGACCAATGTGCAGTTCAGCATCCGCAAACAAGCAATGCAACTGTAACCGTAAAAAGGATACTGCAAGATCTGAAAATACCGATATATAATGAAAAAACAAGAAAAGGTCTAATTAGAACAATCGTTACAAGAGTCGGCATTCAAACAGGCGAGCTGCAAATCGTCTTAATTACAGCAAAAAAAGAACTTCCGAAAAAAGATCTCATTATCCAAGAGATTAAAAAGCGACTGCCAGCAGTGAAGTCCATCATCCAAAACATTAATGGACAAAAAACATCCTTAATTTTTGGTGAAGAAACAGTCAATCTTGAAGGAAATGACTTTATCCAAGAAACGCTTGGCGATCTATCCTTCGAACTGTCAGCACGGACATTTTTCCAGCTAAACCCTGAACAAACGGTCAAGCTTTATAATGAAGTGAAAAATGCGGCAGGATTAACAGGGAAAGAAAAAGTAGTGGATGCCTATTGCGGAGTCGGAACGATTGGCTTATGGGTAGCGGAGCAAGCGGCTGAGATTCGCGGAATGGACATCATCCCAGAATCCATCGAAGATGCTAAGAAAAACGCTACTCGTCATGGGATTAAGCATGCTAAATATGTCACTGGAAAAGCTGAAGTCCTGCTGCCGAAATGGGTAAAAGAGGGATGGAAGCCAGATGTTATCATTGTGGATCCTCCACGGACAGGGCTTGATGAACAGCTTTTAAAAACGATTTTGAAAGTGAAGCCAAAGAAGGTTGTGTATGTATCATGTAATCCATCGACTTTGGCGAAGGATATTGATGTATTGAGTTCTAGTTACAAGGTTGATATGATTCAGCCGGTGGATATGTTTCCTCAAACGGCGCATGTGGAAAATGTGGCAGTGTTGGAGCTGAAAAATAAATAAGGTGACTAAAGAAGTCTAGAGATAGGCTTCTTTTTTATGGATAAATAACAATAATGCTTGTTATAATTTGAGTGGTTCCTGAAGAGGAATGATAAAGAGTATTCGACAATTGTCAGGTACCAAATAGTATAACCACGAATCGTATTCCTCTTTAGCGGAATCAAAATTTCTAGTACTATTCCCTAATGGTTTTTATTTAAAAAAAGCAGACGGTAATTCGAGAATCTTATACAGATTCTATTGAACATCTGCTTTTAAATGAATTTAAAGTAAAGTTGTTGAAGCGTTTATTCAAAGATGCATTAATATTACCAACTATTTTTCAAAACAATTTTTCCTATCGCCTTACCTGACTCCATATACTCATGGGCTTTTGAGACCTCATCAAACGTAAAATATTTGAATCCAAAAGCGGACGCAGCTTCCCTTCCTCAACCAAACTAGCAACCTTCTTCAAAAATTTCTTTGATTAAGATACTAATCTTAGACCGATTACTGCCACTACTACCAATGCAATAAAGAAAATACGCAATTTATCTTTGGACTCACCATAGTACAACATTCCTATGATCGCACTACCTACAGTTCCAATTCCTGTCCAAACTGCATAAGCGACACCTAAAGGAACGGTCTTCATCGCAAGATTAAGAAAGGTAAAACTAAAAATAAAACCAATCAATATAATTAGGAATCCTTTTAGTTTCTGACCTTTCCCCATAATCTGCATACCAGTAACACCAACAATTTCAAGAATACCTGCGATAATTAAGAATAACCAACTCATCCTTCTTGACTCCTTTCTGCATCCTGCTTACCGGTGACAAGTTTTAACCCAAGCACTCCCACAAGCAGTAAGACAAGAAAGAAGAGCATACCCAAATTAAAAGGTGCATGAAAGATAATGATATCAACTAACACTGTTCCAACTGTACCCAATGCTACAAAAACGGCGTATACTGTACTTGTAGGTAAAGTTGTAGCAGCTCGGACAAGCAGTATAAAACTAACAACAACTCCTATAATAGTAAAAGTCCATTCTAAAGGCGAGTTGGCATGTTTTAATCCTGTGGCCCAACCAACTTCAAAGATGCCTGCAATGATGACTAAAATCCACATATTTGTTCAAACACCTTCTTTGTTTTATAATTAACTAACGGTAGTTAGTATAACGTTGATTTTGTTTATTTTCAACTGTTTTTTTGAAAGGATGAAGGAATTGAATACGAAAGACCAAATTATTGAAGCAGCTAAGCGTTTGTTTGCTCAGCACGGCTATGAAGGCACAACGTTATCGCAAATCGCAAAAGAAGTAGGGATTCAAAAACCCTCGATATACAACCACTTTAAAAGTAAAAATGATTTGTACTTATACGTAGCAGACATGGTTATGGACGCTTTACTTATGAGAATGCAGGATACATATGAGAGACATAGAAATGAGGATTTAGAAACAAGGCTTTATTTATTATTTAAAAATAGCTGTGATTTTATTCTAAATAAACAAGAAGGTATGATGTATGTACGCTTTTTACTATTTCCACCTGTAGAATTAAAAGAAGAAGTTAAAGCAATTGTAGAAAAAGGAGATAATGAAATAGACGAGATTGTAAACAAATTATATACTCAAGGAATAGAAGAAGGACAATTAAGAGATATACCTGAACAAACGTTCCAATCAGCTTTTTATTTCTTGTTAGATGGATTATTTACGGAGAGCTTTATTTATGATGATTTTCTAAATCGCTTTGAAAAAGCTTGGACTGTATTTTGGTATGGAGTATCCAAATAAAGTGTGCGAAAACAAAAGATGAGAATTAAAGGACAAAGATTGAAAAAAGACAGCTGCCGTTTAATAAGCTGTCTTTTTCAATCTTTGTTTTGCTTGCGTCAAAGACGCAATGCACTTATTTAATCTTCAAGGACACCATGAACTTCGTATGGTGCCCGTTTTCTCCCTATTTGAAAAAATTTATCCGTTTACGATCGTGCCGCCGTTCACATGAATAATCTGCCCGCTTACATAGGATGAATCGTCACTTGCCAAATATACATAGGTTGGTGCTAGTTCGTATGGCTGTCCTGCACGTCCAAGCGGTGTGTCGGTTCCAAATTGAGCTACCTTATCGACAGAGAATGTAGATGGGATTAGTGGGGTCCAAATGGGTCCCGGCGCTACACCGTTTACACGAATTCCTTTTCCTGAAAGTGACATCGCAAGAGATCTAGTAAAGGTAACGATTGCCCCTTTCGTTGCTGAGTAATCAATCAGCTGTTCATGTCCGGCATAGGCTGTTATGGAAGTGGTATTAATAATGGAACTGCCTTTTTGTAAATACGGCAGAACCATTTTTGTTAAATAAAAATAAGAAAAAATATTAGTCCGAAAGGTTCTTTCCAGTTGGGAAGAAGAAATATTCAGGAGACTATCCTGAGGGTGCTGCTCTGCAGCGTTGTTTACTAATACATCTATTTTCCCAAAATGGTCAATCGTTTTATTGGCAATCTCCCTGCAAAAGGACTCATTTCCGATATCTCCTGGAAGTAATAAACATTCTTGCCCTTCCGCCTCTATTAATTGCTTTGTTTCGTCTGCATCTTCATGCTCTTCTAGGTAGTTGATCGCAATATTTGCCCCTTCTTTAGCAAAATAGATGGCTGCTGCTTTTCCAATTCCGCTGTCACCACCTGAAATGAAAGCTATTTTTCCTTTTAATTTCCCTGATCCCTTATAATTGGGATCAATCGAGGTTGGTTTTGGATCCATTCGACTTTCTAATCCAGGCTGCTTGTTTTGATGCTGTGGGGGAAAAGCGTTTCGCTTTGGCTGATTTTGTTTGTTTGGCATGTTGAACGAACCTCCAACTAGTATTTACTATCCTAGTATGGAGTAAACTAGCACGGATTATTTGTCAGGTGTAATAGTGCCCTTATTGGGTAGTGAATCGTTTGCCTTGGCGTGCGCAATAGGGGACAGATGTATTAATTTAGATTAGTCTTCTTACTATCATTGATAAGCGGCGTAGACCATCCTCTAAATTTGAAAGAGATGCAAAGGAATAGGAAATACGTAGATATTGGTCAGCCTGAATATCATAAATATTTCCCGGATTTAGTAATATGCCTTCTGCAAGTGCCGTTTCAAATAGTTTTCTTATTGAAATGGGCGGTATTAATCGTATCCAAACATAAAACCCTCCCTTTGGTTTTTCCCATGTTGCCAAATTAGAAAAATACTTATTTAAAATATTTAAGGTAAAATCTCTTCGTATTTTCAGTTGTTTTCTAATTTCATTCAGATGTTGATCATAAAGTCCACTGGAAAACCATTCTACAGCAGCCCATTGTGACAAGGAACTTGAACCATAATCAGTTTGCATTTTAATATCTGCTAAGTGCTCAATAACCGGCTCTGGACCAACTACCCAGCCAATTCTAAAGCCGGGGCTTAAAGTTTTAGATAAACTTCCCAAATATAGAACAAGTCCATTTTTGTCGAATGCCTTAACAGGATTTGGAGGTCTCTCTTCGAACCATAATTCCCGGTAAACATCATCTTCGATTAAAGGTAATTGTTCTTGTTGACATTTGTTTAACAATTGATTACGCCTTTCAACAGTCATTAAAGTTCCAGTTGGATTTTGAAATGAAGGAATTGTATAAAGTAAAGCAGCTTTATTCAGCTTTTTATATTGTGGAATATCATTCACCTTAATCCCTTCTTTATCCAATGGAATGCCAACTAAACGCATACCCGCTGACTCAAAGACATGAAGTGAATGAAGATATGATGGTTTTTCCGTTAATACAGTAGAGCCTTTATGTAATAAACCAACACTAATAAGTTGCAAGGCTTGCAGGGCACCTGAAACAATTAAAATGGAAGAAGGGGAAGCCTCAATACCAATCGTTTTTAAATAGTTACTTATTTCCTCCCTTAATGGCAATAGCCCTTTTGGCTCTTCATAACCATAAGAAAGTTCTTTCATAGACAGCTTTTCAAAAATTTGTTTCATTGACCTACCAGCCAAGAGATCAGGTGATAATTCGCCGGTTCCTAAACGGATGATGTTAGGAATAAATTCTGCATGATTAATTTCTTGAATGGTTGGTAGGTTAGGTTTGTGAATCCCCGACTTAACATATGAACTCCAATCAGGGGGGGATGAAGTAGCTAATAGATTCCATGTATTATTAATCACCCTCGTACCGCTGCCACTTTTTCCTTCAATAAGTCCTTCTGCAGTTAATTCATCAAAGGCAGTAACTATTGTGCTCCGATTTACTTCCAAAACCTTTGCTAACGTGCGTTGGGGTGGAAGCTTATATCCTATCGTCCATTCACCATTCGATATTTTTTCTTTCATAAAATCAGCAATTTGCTTATGCAATGGTATAGGTGAGGACTTATTGGGCTTCCAATTAACTGAAAACATAAACGGTTCTCCTTTTTAATCATTCTTTATACCATTATATTACTTGGTTGGTATAAAATCCATCCAATTGGTTGGAGACAATGTGAAAGATACTAACTAAAATAAGACTAGTTAATAAAAAGAAAAGGAGAACTTTGGATGTTAGAGCCATTTATTCATGGAAGTATTCTTGCACTAGGACTTATTTTGCCTCTTGGCGTTCAAAATGTTTTTGTTTTTAATCAAGGGGCACTTCAACCACGTTTTATTAGAGCCTTACCCGTTGTCATTACAGCCTCTTTTTGTGATGCTTTTTTGATTACGGTATCTGTGTTAGGCGTTTCATTACTTATTTTAAGCTCATTTTGGATTAAAACGATTCTTTTAGGGGCAGGTTTTATCTTTTTAATTTATATGGGATGGACAACATGGAATAGTAAACCTAGTAATGAAAGAGAAGATATCGCGAAGAAATTTACATTAAAAAAACAAGTATTGTTTGCAGCATCCGTTTCCTTGCTGAACCCGCATGCAATCATGGACACGGTAGGTGTAATTGGTTCAAGCTCGTTAAGATACGATGGAGATGAAAAAATAGTTTTTGCTGTTTCGTGTATTTTGGTTTCTTGCGTTTGGTTTTTAGGGCTTGCATTAGCTGGACGAATCACTGGAAAACTCGATAAATCAGGTAGTTTTATGTTGACATTAAATAAAATATCAGCCTTAGTCATATGGGGGGCTGCCGTTTACCTTGGAATATCTTTATTTTAGGATCTTGGAAATGTAAGGATAGAAATGATAAGTAGGGGCTATCCCATAAGTCAGTGTTGACAATGGTAAAGCCCCAGATTGTTATGGTTCTACTACTACACCTATAGCCCTTACTGTTGTTTTTTTATAATAATGACAAATAAGCTTGCAAATAAACAGAAAACTCCTGCCAATAAAAATGCCCAAGTGTAAGTATTGAAATATTTATAGACTATACCTCCACCATAAGCAGCTGCTGCAGCACCTGCTTGGTGGGATGCATAAATCCAACCATAAATAATAGCACTCTTCTGAAGCCCAAAGATTTGTCTTGAGATATTAATAGTTGGTGGAACAGTAGCCACCCAATCTAAACCATAAAAAATAGTAAAAACAATAATCCAAGTAATATCACCCTTCATTAATGCAAAAGGTAGGAATACGAGAGAACCCCCTCTAAGCAGATAATACCAAAATAAGAGCCAGCGATTATCGAAACGATCTGACAGCCAGCCAGATAGGGTTGTTCCCACAATGTTAAAAACGCCCATAAATGAAAGTAATGAAGCAGCAGTAACTAGCGGAATTCCAAAGCTAATACAGTAAGAAATAAAATGAGTCCCAATCAATCCACTCGTTGAAAGTCCACACATAAAGAAACTACCTGCTAATAACCAAAATTCTTTTGCCTTCACAGCATCGAATAATCCTTTGAAAGCAATGACTATCGGATTTCCATTTTGAGTTTCATGCATTTCCTCCATATCTTCACTTTGACCATATGGAAGAATCCCGATGTCTTTCGGTGAGTTTTTCATAAATAAAAAGATGATGATGAACATAATGATGCTAAGAGCAATGATTAACCCCATAGCCCATCGCCACGAGTAACTTTCGATAACCATTGCTAAGACAGGAAGTAATATTAATTGGCCCATAGCCGTACTTGCCGTTAATATTCCGGTTGCAAGTCCCCTTTTTTCTTTAAACCAATGATTTGCCACATATGGACTTAATACCGTTAAGAAAAGACTTGATCCAAGTCCAATAATAATTCCCCAAATAATAATCAAGTGCCAAGATTGATTCATTAAGTAAGTTAATAGGAGTCCAATCAGCAAGGTTCCCATAGAGGCTAGCATCATTTTCTTTAGTCCTATTTTTTCTAGTAAGGCTGCCATAAACGGGCCTGATACTCCATAGAAAAACAGACTAATACCAAAAGCAAGGGAAATCACGGGACGATCCCAGCCAAATTCACTTTCAAAAGGAGTTAAGAAAACCCCTGATGATGCCATAACAATTCCAGCTGCAATGATGGAAAAAAATGTTACGGTCAGAATAAACCAGCTAAAGTGAATACGTTTCAAAACGAAACCGCCTCTCTATCTATGATTCTTAATTTTAGCTAGTAATTAATCATGTGTAAAATTGAAGTTTATGAAGTGAATCATTGATTTTTCTGATACTATTGAAATAAGAGAATAATAAGGGCGGGTGATGTGATGGAAATACGCCATTTTGTTACGTTTAATAAGGTTATTGAAACGGGTAGTTTCACACAAGCGGCAGAACATTTAGGTTATACTCAATCCACAGTGACCTCTCATATTCAAACGCTTGAAGAGCATTTAGGCGCACCTCTGTTTGATCGGATGGGGAGAAAGGTCAGATTGACTGAAATTGGCAAGAAACTGTTACCTTATACACAGGAAATTTTAGATACTTATGGAAAAATTGAAAGCATTACTAGTGAGGGGAAGGAAATTAGAGGGACGTTAAAGATTGCGGCTCCTGAGTCACTAACTGTTTACCGCTTAGAACCAATATTAAGAGAATATCGAAAGAAATTTCCTCATGTAAGCATCCGTTTAAGTAACGCCACTTGCGGAGATAACAAGAAAGCAATCGTTGATGGTAGTGCTGATGTTGCGTTTGTCATGTTGCCACAGTTTAAGGATTCAGATTTAGTCATCCATCCGTTAATGAACGAACCGATTGTTCTCATTGGAAGTCCTGATTGTTCACTGAGTAGTTTACCTAAAAGCTACGAAAATCAGAAGCTTAGCGAGTGTTTCATTACGAACGAGAAAGAAGCCAGTTATCGAAGAATATTTGAAGAGTTTCTACGGGATAGAGGGATTGCACCTTCCAACATCATGGAATTTTGGAGTATTGAGGCGATAAAGCGTTCTGTCATGAGTGGGCTTGGCATTTCTTATTTACCTTTAATGACTGTACAGGATGAAATCAAGGAAGGAAAATTAAAAATGATTCCTTGCGAGGCTGATTTAAAACAAATATACTCCCAAGTCGTTTATCACAAAAACAAATGGGTTTCCCCTGCATTATCAAGTTTTATAGATATTACTTTGAAACATGCAAAAAACTGGTCATGTGTGGAGACTGTTTGTTGATGAGATTATGGAACAGGGGCAAGCGCGTAATGGTATATCCACTTCCCTATTTTTTTGACATTCTCCATTACGAAGAAATAGCTAATGAAAAATTGATAGAGCATATTAATATGGTTGGGAAAGAGATATACAGGAAAGGTTGATAGTGCTCTTGATGAGGGTCGAAAGGAAAAAGTGTTCGGCTTATACGAACAAGAATTGCAGCGGAAAATGATTATTCTTACTCCTAAATCTCATGAAGAAGAATATTTGTATCGTTTCTCTAAAGCATATGTCGTCCACTACAATCCAAATATACCCAAAAGTAAAGTATTTAAGGTGAAGCGAGGTTAGGGAATTTGACAAAGGGACAAGTTCATTGTCTCAACAAAAGTAGTAAAATCAAGAAATCTAGGCGATAATTAACAAGATAGTTTAGTGTATATTAAGTCAAAGGAAACAGAAAAAATCACTTACGATTAATGGGTTAATTTTTGCGGATTAAGTAAAAAAGAAGTTATAAAAATATTTAACGAAGAGGTTTTATTATGAAAAATGAAAATAGGCAATTGTCACCTGAACAAAGTGAAGAAATACTTGAAATATTGAAAGACCGTTTTGAGAAAAACATGAACCGCCATGAAGGTCTTGAATGGGCAAAAGTCCAAGCAAAGCTGGAAGCTAATACTGAAAAATTGTGGTCGCTCAATGAAATGGAAGCAACTGGTGGTGAGCCGGATGTTGTTGGCTATGACAAAAAAACGGACGAATACATTTTTTATGATTGTTCAGCAGAAAGTCCTAAAGGGCGCAGAAGTGTTTGTTACGATCATGAAGCGCTGGAGTCACGGAAAAAACATCCACCAGAAAATAGCGCTATTGGTATGGCGACTGCGATGGGCGTTGATCTTTTAACGGAAGAACAATACCGGGAGCTGCAGATACTTGGTAATTTTGATATGAAAACATCGAGCTGGGTGCATACACCTGCGAATATTAGAAAACTTGGCGGTGCTATCTTTTGTGATCGTCGTTACGACACTGTCTTTATGTACCACAATGGAGCAGATTCCTACTATGCTGCAAGAGGTTTCCGTGGCTCTCTAAGGGTTTAAGTTTTAGAGAAAAACGATGCCAGATGTAGAGGTGCAGGTGGCATATACCCCAAGTGGGGATAGATTTTTCCATAAGGTTATTTCATGTATCTTTTACGTTATTTTTAATAAGAGTTATGTGATATCGCATGTAAGAGCGGTCACTGAATTGATTATAAAATTGTAAGGCCTAAATAAACTTTTGCTAGTTAAAAGTAAATTCCTGTTAAACCGACTCTGATTTCGTTTAATATACTTTTGCGATTTCAGGGTCTTTTTCTACCTTTTTCATAAAAAAACAATCTCTATTATCAAAAAACAGATATTAAATTTCAGTTACTTGACAGTGTTTAATTATATAAATATACTTACTTACATAAAGTAACTTAAGGAGCAGTTACCAATTTGAAACAGATTGGTGCGAATGTATGAGAAGAATCAATCATCCTTTTGAAAATCGCATCAAGTTATAATATAGGAGGTATCCGATTGGCTGCTAAAGAAAGTGCCGGTATTGAAATTGGTATTTACACACTTGCGGATATAGGTCCGAACCCCCTTAATGGAAAGACGATAACGGTTAAGGAAAGAGTAAAAGAAACCATCCAAGCCGCAAAACTTGCTGATGAGGCGGGACTAGATGTATTTGGGGTAGGAGAACATCATCGTCTGGATTACGCTTCCTCTTCTCCTGCTGTTCTATTAGCTGCTATTGCACAAGTAACAAACCATATTAGATTAACAAGTACAACAAGTGTTTTAAGTACGCTTGATCCTGTTCGTCTATTTGAAGATTTTGCTACATTGGATTTACTTTCCGATGGCCGAGCTGAAATACTGGCTGGCAGAGGAGCATTTATAGAATCATTTCCTCTTTTCGGTTATAGTACAAATGATTATGATGAGTTGTTTGAAGAACATATGGACCTTCTATTACAACTGACCAAAAATGAGACTGTCACATGGTCAGGGAAATTCCGTTCTTCTTTAAGGAATGCTGAAATTGCCCCAAGACCGGTACAAGAAAAATTACCAATTTGGATTGGAGTTGGGGGTACACCTGAGAGTGCCGTTCGTGCTGGAAGGTTTGGAGTGGGAATGGCTTTAGCAATTTTAGGTGGTCATCCAAGACGTTTTAAGCCACTTGTCGATCTTTATCGCCAGGCCGGAATAGACGCTGGACATGCACCAGAAACATTAAAGGTTGGTGTAACCGGCCATGCCTATATAGCTAAGACAACTCAGCAAGCAAAGGATGAGTTTTATCCTTATTACTCGAATTACTGGGGATATGTAAACCGTCAGCGTGGAATGGGGACAAGGATGTCAAGAGATGACTTTGAACATATGGCTAGTCCGGATACTGCTTTGTTTGTAGGGAGTCCACAGCAAGTCATCGAAAAGATCCTGAAACAATACGAACTCTTTGGGCACCAACGTTTCCTTGCCCAGTTGGATATAGGTGGTCAACCTTTTAAGAATGTTGCAAAAGGGATTGAATTGTTAGCAACGGAAATTGCTCCAATCGTTCGAAGAGAAACACGTTTACAGTAACGGGTAAGCAGAATAAATTTTATAATCAAATAAAAAACAAAGTACCATTAGTGTTCAGGCTAATGGTACTTTTTATGTTTAACAAAATAATAACATTATTAA
>NZ_JBALOW010000073.1:0-2051 GCF_036965085.1 Bacillus sp. JJ1532 | reverse complement strand
GTTCAATATTGAACAAAAACCTTTTGCATTTTTTTAAGCAGGTACGCTAAACATAAGTTTAGCAGAAGATGAACTTGAACGAAAGCGAGGTTCCGATGATTGGAACTATTTAAGGAGGAGATTCTGTTGAATCACTTTAATAGAGAGCAAGTAAAAGCTTCTGGTTATAGTGAAGACGTTTTACCAACAAAGGAAGAAGAAAGAAAATGGGGCATAGGAAACTTTTTTACCATTTGGATGGGCTCTGTTCATAACATTCCAAACTATATTGCTATTGGTGGCCTTTTTGCATTAGGCTTGTCAGTTAGCCAAGTTTTTTTAGCCATCATGGTTGCTTCCATTATTATTGCTGCAGTGCTAGTTCTAAATGGTCATGCTGGATCAAAGTACGGCTTGCCATTTGCAATGTTATTGCGCTTATCATATGGAAATAAAGGTGCAATGATTCCAGGAGTATTAAGAGGAGTGATAGCTGCAATCATGTGGTTCGGATTTCAAACGTACGCAGGTAGCCAGGCATTATCGATCTTAATTGGAAAACTTTGGCCTACATATTTAACATTAGGTGGAGATTGGAACTTATTAGGTTTATCATTGCCAGCTTTGATTTCATTTTTACTATTCTGGTTATTCAATGTGGCATTAATATACGGAGGAATAGGGTTTTTAGGAAAATTCGCAAAAATCCTTTCACCCCTTGTTTACATCGTTTTTATTGGAATGGCCATTTGGGCTATTAACTTAGCCGGCGGGATTGGACCTATACTAGCTTATACTGGATCGGGATTTCACGGAAATAAACTGATTATCTTTTTCGCGGCTGTAACAGCAGTAATTGCAGCATGGGCAGCACCGATTGTAAACGTTTCAGATTTCACAAGGATGGCTCGCTCAACGAAGGAACAAGCAATTGGACAAACAGTCGGGCTCGTTGTAGCGTACTTATTATTTGCAGTGGCGAGCATCGCAATTATTGTCGGATCTGAAATTGCTTTCGGAACTCCGATCTGGAACGTACTTGATGTTGTTGCTCGTTTTGAAGGAACGTTTGCAATCGCTATTTCAGTTCTTACTTTATGCTTAACGACTTTATCAGTAAACGTAACAGGTAATATTGTTCCAGCTGGTTACCAATTAGCATCTTTATTTCCAAAAAAACTGACTTTCAAAACGGGTGCCATGATTGCAGCTGTCATCGGAATTCTAGTTATGCCGTGGAAGCTTATGGAAAATGCAACAAGTATTTTTACCTTTTTAAATATTATTGCCGGAATATTAGCTCCAGTAACAGGGGTCATGTTAGCTCAGTATTTTGTCATATCCAAAACGAATATTGACTTGAACGAATTATATGCAAAAAACGGCCAATACAATTATAGAAATGGGTTTAATATAAATGCCATCGTAACAACGATTATAGCAGGTGTTATTTGTTTGATTGGGAATTTCATACCATTTCTAAAGCCGCTTTACGATATTTCTTGGTTTATCGGAATTATATCAGCGTTTATTATTTATACATTGCTAGAATGGCCCCATGCTAAAGGGACTTTGTTTGAAAAAACGCCAAAATTAAATGAAGGTAACAGATAAATTAAGGATCATATTCAAAATTAGTGCAAGCTTTATGAGATGAAATAACTTTTAGTTATTCCATATAACTTTTTGAAAATTGAAAGGGGAATTATGATGACTTTTGATGTAGTAATTAAAAATGGGAATGTTGTTTTACGTGATGGAGTTTACAAAGTTGATATCGGAATTAAAGATGAAAAAATCTCTTGCATTGCACAACAAATTACTGATGATGCAAAAGAAGTTATCGATGCAAGTGGACAATATGTTATGCCAGGAATGATTGATACACATGTTCATATTAGTGAACCTGGTCGTACTGAATGGGAAGGATTTGAAACAGGATCAAAATCATTAGCGGCTGGCGGTACAACAAGCTATGTTGAAATGCCGCTTAATGCTCTTCCAGCAACAATCAATAAAGAAGCTTTAGATCTTAAGCTTGAAGCAGCTATTGATCAAAACTATGTTGATTA
>NZ_JBALOW010000072.1:257-6934 GCF_036965085.1 Bacillus sp. JJ1532 | reverse complement strand
TTTCTGTATAAATAAATTAATAGATTGCTATATTCGAAACAATCTGGACTTGCAATAATTTTTTTATGAAATTATAATTAATTTAGCAAACGAGTTCTTTACAAAATGATTACGATTATTACGAAGTGTTTACAGAATAAATGTGGGGTTTTTTATTATACTAAAAAAGTAAGTTTTAACTATTAAATAAAGATGCCAAATTCCAGCTGTCTGATTATTTGTCAGAATATAGGGATAATCATTTTATTAAAAGTATAAACTTACTTTTTTATTTGCTATTACAATGTCTGTTTATCAAACTCGTTTTAATTTACAGACTTTTTCGGTAATCTACCCACAATGTACACTTGTATTTGGAGTGAAATGTAAAGAAAACGATTGCAGTAAAAAATAGGGGGTTTAAAACCGTGAAAAAAAGATTATCTATCTTTTTTAGCATGCTGTTAGTACTAAGTATGTTCCTTGCTGCTTGCGGAGGAAAAGATAATGCTGACAGTGGAGACAAAGGCGGAGATAAAGACGCAGGTAAGTCTGATGTACCGCAAGAATTAAGAGTTAATATTAATACTGAACCACCATCGTTACACCCGGCACTTGCCAAAGACTCTACTTCTGGAACAGTGCTTCGCCAAACTCTTGAAGGCTTAACACGTATTGGAAAAGATGGGAAGCCAGAAAATGCAATGGCAGAAGATGTAAAAGTTTCTGATGACCAAAAAGTATACACGTTTACAATTCGTGACGCAAAATGGTCAAATGGAGATCCTGTCACTGCAAATGACTTCGAAGCTGCTTGGAAATGGGCTTTAGATCCAAACAACCAATCAGAGTATGCATACCAGCTTTATTACATTAAAGGTGGAGAAGCAGCTAACACTGCTGGCGGTTCACTTGATGAAGTTGGAGTTAAAGCTTTAGATGAGAAAACTCTTGAAGTTACTCTTGAAAACGCAACTCCATTCTTCTTAGAGTTAACAGCGTTCTATACTTACCTTCCATTCAACAGCAAAATTGCCGAAGCAAACCCAAATTGGGCTAATGATGCTGGTGAAAACTATACAACTAACGGACCTTTCGTAATGACTGAATGGGCTCATAGTGATAAAATCGTTCTTGAAAAGAGCGAAACTTATTGGGATGCAGACGCAGTAAAATTAAACAAAATTGAAATGATCATGATCAATGATCCAAATACAGAATTATCTATGTTTGATAATGGTGAGCTTGATTGGGCTGGTGCTCCAACAGGTGCGCTTCCAACTGATGCAATGCAAGCTCTTAAAGACGAAGGCCGTTTAACTACACAATCAATCGCTGGTGTTTACAAGTACAAGTTCAATACTACAGTTGAACCATTTAACAATGTAAATATCCGTAAAGCTTTTGCATTGTCAATTAACCGTCAAGAACTTATTGACAACATCCTTCAAGGTGAACAGCAGCCAGCTATGGCACTTGTACCGCCATCAATGTTTGAAGAAAATGAAAAAGGCTACTTCAATGACAATGACGTAGAAAAAGCAAAAGAATATTTACAAAAAGGATTAGAAGAAATGGGTCTTAAAGATCCTTCTGAGCTTCCTGCTGTAACACTTTCTTACAATACTTCTGAAGCACATCAAAAGATTGCTCAAGCAATTCAAGATATGTGGAAGAACAACCTTGGTGTAGAAGTAAATCTTGATAACCAAGAGTGGGCTGTATACCTTGATAAAGTACATTCACTTGATTACCAAGTTGCTCGTATGGGCTGGTTAGGTGACTTCAACGATGCAATCAACTTCCTTGAAATGTTCCGTGACGCTAATGGCGGAAACAACGATACTGGATGGGAAAACAAAGAATATCAAGAATTACTTGCAAAATCTGCTACTGAAGGAGATCCAGAAGTTCGTCAACAAATGTTAAAGGATGCTGAGGCTATCTTTATGGATGAAATGCCAATCGCTCCAATCTATTACTACACGAACAACTGGGTTCAAGATCCAAAACTAAAAGATGTTGTTGTATCTGGCTTAGGTGATGTACAATATAAATGGGCTTATTTTGAATAAGAATAAGTAATTAAACTTAAGGTATATGGGGGTATCTCCCTGTATACCTTAGTTTTCTGTTTTGCTGTTGCGCCTGAAAATGGCGCTTCCGCTTTCTATTTGACAAAGAAAAAAATTGGAGGTGTTAGTCAATGGCTAAATATATTGGAAAGCGCTTACTGTACATGTTAATCTCCTTATGGCTGATCGTAACTGCAACGTTTTTCTTCATGCGCATTGCACCCGGAAACCCATTTACATCTGAAAAACAGCTGCCTCCCGAAATTGAAGCGAATCTAAATGCTCACTATGGTTTGGACAAGCCTTGGTATGCTCAATACGGGGAATATTTACTTAGAGTGGCAAAATGGGATTTCGGCCCATCATTTAAATATAAAAGCCAAACGGTAAACGATTTAATTAATGATGGTTTCCCTGTTTCATTCGTGCTAGGAATGGAAGCAATTTTTCTAGCAATTGCGTTCGGGGTTCTTTTAGGGATTATTGCCGCATTAAGACATAATAAATGGCCAGATTACACGGCTATGATCATAGCAGTGTTGGGAATCTCTGTTCCATCCTTCATTATGGCATCCGTTCTTCAATACATTTTTGCAATTAAATTGGGCTTATTTCCTGTTGCCCGCTGGGAAACATTTATGCATACTGTTCTTCCAGCCTTAGCTTTAGGTTCAACACCGATGGCATTTATTGCACGTCTGACTCGTTCGAGTATGCTTGAAGTATTGAGCAATGATTATATTAAAACAGCAAAAGCAAAAGGGTTAAGTCAAGGAGTTATTACAGTAAGGCATGCAATCCGTAATGCACTTTTACCAGTTGTGACGTATTTGGGGCCTTTAACTGCTGGAATCTTAACAGGAAGCTTTGTTATCGAAAGAATCTTTGGTATTCCAGGTTTAGGTGCGCATTTCGTAACAAGTATTACAAACCGCGATTACACAGTTATTATGGGTGTAACAGTCTTCTATAGTGTATTGCTACTTGTATCTATTCTCCTTGTTGACATTGCATACGGATTCATCGACCCACGCATCAAACTTGCTGGCGGGAAGAAAGGAGAGTAAACATGCAGATTTCGAAAGATAAATTTCAACTTGTCGGATCACAATTAGAAAACGCCGAAAAAATTTCAAAGCCAAGTCTTTCATTTTGGAAAGATGTTTCCATCCGATTCCGAAAAAACAAGCTTGCTATGTTTGGATTAGTTCTATTATTTTTACTAATCATTATGGCGGCCTTTGGACCACATATGACAGAATATGATTATCGGACAAACGATTTAGCAAATAAAAACCAACCTCCATCTTCTGAGCACTGGTTTGGTACAGATGATCTTGGTCGTGATGTATTTGTCAGAACTTGGGAAGGTGCCAGGATTTCTATCTTTATTGGAGTTGCTGCTGCACTTATTGATTTATTCATCGGTGTAATTTGGGGCGGAATCGCTGGCTATAAAGGCGGACGCACAGATGAATTTATGATGCGCTTTGCAGATATTCTTTATGGCGTTCCATACTTATTGCTAGTTATCTTATTAATGGTAGTACTAGGGCAAGGACTTGGGACAATGATTCTAGCAATGACCATTACTGGCTGGATCAATATGTCGCGTATTGTCCGTGGACAAGTATTATCACTGAAAAGTCAAGAGTATGTTCTAGCCGCGAAAACACTTGGAGCGAACACGACAAGAATTATGGGTCGACATTTAATTCCAAACGCGATGGGACCAATTATGGTTACAATGACGTTAACCGTTCCATCTGCCATTTTCACAGAAGCATTCTTAAGTTATATTGGCCTTGGATTAACACCGCCTCTTGCCAGCTGGGGAACAATGGCTAATGACGGTTTGCCAGCTTTACGATATTATCCATGGCGTTTATTCTTCCCAGCTACGTTTATTTGTTTAACGATTTTTGCCTTTAATGTAATTGGGGACGGGTTACGTGACGCGCTTGACCCAAGACTTCGCAAATAAACTAGAAATGCGGGAGCTAGACAAAGGAGTGAGAAAATGGAAAAAATACTTGAAGTGAAAGATTTAGAAGTCTCGTTCCAAACATATGGAGGAAATGTGAAAGCAGTCCGCGGGGTTAGCTTTGACCTTTATAAAGGAGAGACACTCGCTATTGTTGGTGAATCAGGGTCCGGTAAAAGTGTTACCTCCCAGACAATTATGAAATTAATTCCAATGCCTCCAGGAAAAATTACTGGTGGACAAATTCTTTTCAACGGTGAAGACATTGTTCCAAAAACAGATAAACAAATGGAAAAAATCCGCGGAAAAGAAATCAGTATGATTTTCCAGGATCCAATGACTTCTCTAAATCCAACAATGAAAATTGGCTATCAGATTATGGAAGGTCTGATTAAGCATCAAAATATGTCAAAGCAGGCTGCTAAAGCACGTGCAGTGGAACTGCTTAGTCTAGTTGGTATTCCAATGCCGGAAAGACGTGTCAACCAATACCCACACGAATTTTCGGGCGGAATGAGACAGCGTGCGATGATCGCTATTGCACTTGCTGCAAATCCGAAGCTTTTAATTGCTGATGAGCCAACTACAGCTCTTGATGTAACGATTCAAGCACAAATTCTTGATTTAATGAAAGACTTACAAAGCAAAATGGATACGTCCATTATCTTTATTACTCATGATCTTGGAGTTGTTGCAAACGTAGCAGATCGAGTAGCTGTTATGTATGCGGGACAAATTGTGGAGATGGGTACTGTAGATGAGATTTTCTACGACCCTCGGCATCCTTATACATGGGGGCTTCTAGCATCTATGCCGAGCTTAGACAATGATGATAAAGCAGATCTTGCTGCAATACCAGGTACACCTCCAGACTTAACTAATCCTCCAAAAGGAGATGCTTTTGCAGCGAGAAATAAATATGCGCTTGCGATAGACTTTGAAGAGGAACCGCCAATGTATCAAATTTCTGATACGCATTTTGCAAAAACATGGCTTCTTCATCCAGATGCACCAAAGGTAGAACCGCCTGAAGCAGTTCAAAAACGGATGCGCAAATTATCCTCCACATATAAACAACCAGTCTTAGTGAAGGAGGGTAAATAAACATGGCTGAAAAATTATTAGAAATAAAAAATTTAAAGCAGCATTTCAATGTAGGGAAACCTAACATGGTTAAAGCTGTCGATGGTATAACTTTTGACATTTTCAAAGGTGAAACATTGGGACTTGTTGGTGAATCGGGATGTGGAAAATCAACTACCGGCCGAACGATTATTCGTCTGTATGATGCTACTGATGGCCAGGTTCTCTTCAATGGAGAAGACGTACATGGCAGGAAATCAGCAAAAGAATTAAAGAAATTCAATCGAAAAATGCAAATGATATTCCAAGATCCTTATGCCTCACTTAACCCTCGTATGACCGTTGCAGATATCATTGCTGAAGGAATTGATATTCACGGTTTAGCGAAAGGCAAAAAAGATCGAATGGAAAGAGTTTATGAACTATTAGAAACGGTTGGTTTAAATAAAGAGCATGCTAACCGCTATCCTCATGAATTCTCTGGCGGTCAAAGACAGCGTATTGGTATTGCAAGAGCATTGGCTGTTGAACCTGACTTTATTATTGCCGATGAGCCAATTTCTGCACTCGACGTTTCTATTCAAGCTCAAGTAGTTAACTTACTGAAAAACTTGCAGCGTGAAAAAGGATTAACATATCTTTTTATCGCTCATGATCTTTCAATGGTTAAATATATTAGTGACCGTATTGGTGTTATGTACTTCGGAAAGCTTGTTGAGCTTGCCAGTGCGGAGGATCTATATAATAATCCAATGCACCCATACACTCAATCTTTATTGTCTGCGATTCCACTTCCAGATCCAGATACAGAGCGTACGCGCAAACGTATTTCATATGATCCGAAGGTCCATAACTATAGTGATAACGAAAAGCTTGAAATGCGAGAAATTACACCAGGACACTTCGTGTATTGCTCGGAAAAAGAAGAAAAACAATATAAAGAGCAATATGCTAAATGATAAAAACGATCTCTTGGATGAGATCGTTTTTCCTTTTTAAGAAAAACTAAACCTTTTACGCTTTTACGCTTTTGTTTAATAAAGAATTCTTTTTAAAAGTATACAACAAATTAATTAAAAATACTATTGAAAATTTTTGTTTAATTTAATTTATATTATTAAAAAATAAAAAGAGACTGAGTTTCAGTCTCTTTCCGATCTATATATGATTTTATTTCTTTTTTCCTCCAACTGCTTTCCAGCCCGTTTGGAACTTTGCACATTGATCAACGAATTCATTTTTATTTTTTCCGCCGAACAGTTTTTCGCCAAGCCCATTTGTAATGACACCAAGTGTAGCAGTTAATCCAATTACTAGAAGTGCTACAATTGTTAAGTCAAATATGTATTCTGTCATTGTAAACCCCCCATTTCCCATTTTTACATGATAATAGCGAACCACAAGCATCATATCCCCACACTCTTATTGTATTAGAAGATGGGCTGCAATAAAAGGGGAAAAGGAAATTATATCACTTAATTTTTATTAAATTTTTTCAATTCAATTGCATTAATTGAGAATTAATGGGGCCTGGAAAGGTTTAATAATTAATAAAG
>NZ_JBALOW010000072.1:0-228 GCF_036965085.1 Bacillus sp. JJ1532 | reverse complement strand
GTATGTTTACGTTAGAGAATAGAAAAGATCATTCAATTTACAAAGTCCCATAATAATTCATAAATTGTGTATTTTATGTGACGGGTGAAAAAATAATTAATTTTATGAAACTTTTCTCATTTTCATTCGTCTTATATACTAGATTTGCGAAAAGTTGATTTGTTTAATGAATATTTTAGGCTTTAATCTAATTATAAAAAGATATATCCAAACACGTATTCTTAGTGT
>NZ_JBALOW010000071.1:0-71436 GCF_036965085.1 Bacillus sp. JJ1532 | reverse complement strand
CGTTCAGTTTTCAAAGAACCATCTTGCCGCTCAGAAGCGACTTTATTAATATATCATTTAGCAACTTTGATGTCAACAACTTTTTTTAAAAGTTTTAAAATGTTATTAACGTCTCAGCGACTGTTTTTATATAATACCACCGCCCAATTTCTTCGTCAATAGCAAATACAAAAAAAAATAAAAGAAGGAGATTCGTATCGAATCTCCACTAAATTAGTTATTTTAAAAAGATGAAATATAGAACAAAGATTACAAAGAAGAAATACATAATAGGATGAATTTCTTTTATGCGTCCCTTTACAATCATTGTAATTGGATAAAAAATAAATCCAACGGCAATTCCGGTTGCAATACTATATGAAAGAGGCATCGCAATCATTGTTAAAAATGCAGGTACAGCTACTTCAAATCTGTTCCAATCAATTTTCCCTAGCGATGACACCATCAATACTCCGACAATAATAAGAGCAGGCGCAGTGACCGCTGGGGTAACAATCGCTAATAACGGAAAGAAGAAAATAGATATAATAAAAAATCCTGCAGTCACTAATGAAGCAAATCCCGTTCTTGCTCCTGCAGCCACTCCGGCTGATGATTCTATAAAAGAAGTAACGGTTGAAGTCCCAAATACAGAACCAGAAATGGTAGCAATCGAATCTGAAATTAGTGCTCTTCCTGCACGTGGAAGCTTATTATCCTTAACAAACCCTGCTTGGTTTGCAACAGCAACTAATGTCCCTGCATTATCAAAGAAATCAACGAATAAAAAAGTTAAAATAATACCAAGCATTGTTGTTGTATAGAAAGAACTGTCGCCAAATGAGCTAAAGAGTGCGCCAAACGTTGGTGCAAGACTTGGTGCTTTATCAACCACTTTTTCAGGTATGTCAATTAATTGAAAGATCATTCCTACAATTACGGTGATAATCATTCCATAAAATACACCGCCTTTAATCCCTCTTGACATAAAAATAACAGTTACTAGCAATCCGAATATTGCAAGCAGAGTATTTCCGTTCGTTAGATCACCTAACCCTACGAGCGTTGCATCACTATTTACAATAATACCAGCGTTTTGGAATCCAATAAATGTAATGAACAAGCCGATTCCGGCTCCAACTGCGTGTTTTAATTCAATCGGAATCGCGTTAATTAGTTTTTCGCGTAAGCCAGTAAGTGTTAAAAGAAGGAAGAAAACACCAGAAATAAAAACAGCTGCAAGCGCGTGTTGCCACGGGCTTCCGTTTACTAAAACAACAGTATAGGCAAAAAAGGCATTTAATCCAAGACCTGGTGCTAGAGCAAGTGGATACTTTCCTAATAACCCCATAATAATGGAACCAACTGCAGCTGAAAGAGCTGTTGCTACAAATACCGCTCCGTGGTCCATTCGTAAAGCATCTGGAAAATCTGTTACATCTGCAAGAGTTAGAATGGCCGGATTAACAACTAATATATAGGCCATTGCTAAGAACGTGGTCATCCCACCTAAAAATTCACGGCGATAGTTTGTGCCCAGTTCTTCAAATCTGAAGTACTTTTTCACTTTATTTCCCCCTACAAATTTTTATTATAGTTTTACCGCAAGCAATAAAAAATACGCTCAGGTTAATACGAGAGCGCTCGACGACAAGTTACATGCAATAAATCGGGAAATATAAATGAACATGAAGACAGATTGAAAAAGCCCGAATAATCACACTTACCTCGTAGTCAAGCTATTTTCGGTAGCTCGGTAGAAACTCCTGGACCATATTTCCAGAATTATACGATGAAGTACTTATATTAAATTCAAATTTATTTTACCAGCACGACAAAAGTCCGTCAATACAAAAAGCGAACATTTTCATGTCCGCTTTTTGTATTGTTCGTATTTTTGTCAATTTCCATAAACAACGCTTTTTCGAATATTCATCGCAGGAACAATTGTACTTTGATTGTTCCGAAGGCGCTTCCGCTTTTCCTACTCCCACTCAATTGTTGACGGCGGCTTGCTCGTAATGTCATACACAACCCGATTAACATGAGCTACTTCATTAACGATCCTTGAAGAAATAACTTCAAGAACATCCCAAGGAATTCTTGCCCAATCGGATGTCATGCCATCGATGGATGTAACTGCACGAATGCCAATTGTGTGATCATAAGTACGAGCATCTCCCATAACCCCAACACTTCGAATGTTAGGAAGAACAGTAAAGTACTGCCAAACATCACGATCTAGGCCAGCCTTCGCAATTTCCTCACGTAAAATATGGTCAGATTCCCGAACGATTTCAAGCTTGTCCTCTGAAATTTCCCCTAAAACACGAATGCCTAAACCAGGACCTGGGAATGGCTGCCTCCAAACAATTTCATCTGGAATCCCAAGCTCTGTTCCTAAAGCGCGAACCTCATCCTTAAATAATGTATTAAGCGGCTCGATCAGCTTAAATTGCATATCTTCCGGAAGTCCGCCTACATTATGGTGGGACTTGATCGTTTGCGCAGTCGCTGTACCACTTTCAATAATATCTGTGTAAAGCGTACCTTGCGCTAAAAACTCAATGCCTTCAAGCTTAGTAGCCTCATCATCAAATACATAAATGAATTCATTACCAATAATTTTACGTTTTTGCTCTGGGTCAGATACACCTTTTAGCTTACTTAAGAAACGCTCTTGAGCATCTACCTTAATAACGTTCATATGGAAGCCATCAGCAAATGTCTTCATGACACCTTCCGCTTCCCCTTTACGAAGCAACCCGTGGTCAACAAAAATACATGTTAGCTGATCGCCAATGGCCTTATGAATTAGAACAGCCACTACAGAAGAGTCAACGCCGCCACTTAACGCACAAAGCACTTTTTTGTCGCCAACCGTTTGGCGGATTTTTTCCATTTCTACTTCAATAAAGTTCCCCATCGACCAGTCGCCTTTACATCCGCAAACACCAAATACAAAGTTTTTCAAAATGTCATTTCCATAGACAGAATGAAGGACTTCTGGGTGGAATTGAACAGCATACATGCCGCGCTCTTCATTACTCATAGCCGCAATTGGACATGATGGATTTACACCATCTACTGTAAATCCTTCGGGAGCCTCTACAACTAAATCGCCATGGCTCATCCAAACCGTTTGGACTGAAGGAAGATTCGCAAAAAGCTTAGATTCATTTTCAATCTTCAGCTCAGCCTTGCCATACTCACGATTTTTTGCCTTCTCCACTTTTCCGCCTAAATGCTTCGTCATTAACTGCATACCATAGCAAATTCCGAAAATCGGCAAGCCTAGGTCAAAGATTTTCTCATCACAGCGGAAAGCACCCTCTTCATATACGCTGTTCGGGCCACCTGAGAAAATAATACCTTTCGGGTTCATTTCTTTAATTTCTTCAGCTGTAATCGTATGAGGGTGTAATTCA
The DNA here is from genome assembly GCF_036965085.1 of Bacillus sp. JJ1532. Taxonomy (NCBI): domain Bacteria; kingdom Bacillati; phylum Bacillota; class Bacilli; order Caryophanales; family Bacillaceae; genus Bacillus; species Bacillus sp. JJ1532. The sequence goes on along the minus strand of NZ_JBALOW010000071.1, from coordinate 68,029 downwards.
CTATATACACCAAATTCTCTAATTCTACGTGTAATTAACTGGTTGTACTGGCTTCCAAAATCTAATACAACGATCATTTCTTGTCCTTCTAGTTTCGCTGTCAAGCTGTTCACCCCACAAATTTAATAAAATACCATTTATTATGAATAGTGTTCTCTATTACATAAAAAATAACGCAGATACATTTCATAAAACCACGCAAATAAAATAAAAAACCAGACTCTGCTCCCCCATTGTTGGTGAAGGCAGACATTCTGGTAAAAAAATCCCTATAAAGGGATAGAAGAATCTGCCTTCATAGTCAAATCATTTACGGTGATTTGGTAGAAACTTTCGAACCATATTATCGAGGATATATGAAGGATTACATTCAATTATAATATTTCACAGATTAACGAACCTATTGTATCAACAGGTTAATTTTCCGGTCAAGCTATTGTTTTTTTAATTAAATTTTCCCACAATTCTTTCGTCTCTTTCCAGCTTCCTTCTGCTACTTCCCCTCGATAAATTAATTTCTCGTAACGGGAGGTAAGCTTGCTCATTTCACTAGTTGAATAGAAACGGTCCACATACTGAGCATAGTCTCTAAGGGTTTGCCCGTCTTTACGATACAGCCCATAGCGCTGCAATTCTCTTAATAAAAGCAAGTATGCCTTAGGGAAGTTTTCATCCTTTTTTGTCCACTTAAACCTTAAGGCTAAATAATAAGGAAGCCATTTGCCGCGTAAGCGATAAATAATTAGCAGCAATAGGGATAGGGCTAGAGCAAACCCCAGCAGCCACTTCCAAGTCTTTGAGAAAAATCCTTTAACAGATTGAGTAAGCTTCGTGAATGAAAAGGACGAAGCTGATTTTTCAGGATTTTCTTTTTCAATCTCAGGCTTTTCTTTTTCTTCCGGTTTTGGCTGATTATCTGCAGTTTGAGAATTACTTTGGGACGACTGATCAAAATTAAATTGAACATTGTTAGAGAAGCCCTGTGTTGGTTCAAATTGAACCCATCCTATATTAGGGAAATACACTTCCACCCATGAATGGGCGTTATTATTTGTAACTTCAAAAATCCGGCGGCTATTTTCAGCGAGCCCCTTGTACTCACCCTCTGTATACCCTTTAACCCATCTTGCAGGGATACCGAGAGACCTCGCCATCACAACCATGGAAGTAGAGTAGTTATCACAATACCCTGTTTTTGTTTCAAATAAAAACTGGTCAACATAATCGTCATCAGCACCAGGAACAGCAACATTCTTCTGATCATAAACAAAGCCTGATTTTTTAAAATACGACTCTAACGCTCTTGCTTGTTCAAACCATGTTGTCTTGCCTTCGGTTATCTCCATGGCTAATTCTCGAACTCGCTGAGGAAGCTCATCAGGAAGCTGTGTATATCTTTCGATGAATGCATTATTTTGCGCATTGTTGATTTCGGAACTTGCATTCATGAGAGCAGTCACGCTATATTTCGGCACATCATAAATAACCGAATAGTTATTGATCGACCCAGGTATTCCACCTAATAAAGTATGGATTTTTTCCGTATAATTCTCGATTTGAAAAGAACTGTCAGGATGAAAGGGTGTTTCAATCCTCTTAATTCCTAAAGGATACACAATATGTTTATAATCCATGGACGCATTTATAAAGCTTACTTCTTCGACTTTATTTACACCATCATGATCGATAAACGAAGAAACAGGAACAACATCCTCTATACGAAAAGGTGTAACTTCCTCTCTAGGGCCAGCGGTAACCCATCCCTTCCCTGTATAAACGTCTTTCGTCTCTACCTTCCAATATTGGCGTGATTCAATTTCCGCCCGAAACACAACCTGATTATCACCAATGAAAGGTCCTCCTAGCTGGGAATCATCCAAGCCATAGCCAATTTTCTGAATACCGCCTCTCTCATCCCCGCTGCCCTTTGCATACGATTTAATAAATGGAACTGGGTCAGGCCAAATAGGTCCAGCCTTTGGAGCAGCAAGCCCAAAAGCAACACTAATAACAATCATGACAATTAAAGGAGTCAACCATTTGCGAGAGAACTCTGCCCTTCCGTGAATAACTTCTTTATCCATAAGCCGATAAAAGGTCAACATCCCCATAATGACAAATCCAGAAATGACGGTTCTGACAATCGCCACTTCCGCTTCATAAGGAGTGAACGTATCAAGCACGGTAATATAAATTAATGTCATAAAAAAGAAAATAAAGATCTGCCTTTTCCTAATGAGCCAGTATTGAATTAAATAAGTCATTAACCAGAGGAGAATAAAAAATAAAAAGCTTTTAAAAAGATTACTTAAGCTAGATGTGTCCCTTTCTACAAGCAGCAATAAGCTCTTATAAAAATCCCCCATAAAAACAGGTATCCAATCTAATCTAAAAAACGATCCTTCAAAATATAAGGAATGCAAAACATAGACCATTAACATCCATTTAATAAAACCGCTGATCAAAAAATGAGTGCCTAAATAGGCCAATAGCAGTGACACGATACTGAAAAGGAGAAAAACCCATATATTCGATGTATCTGTTAGTTGCTCTAACGGTCTTAGCCACTCCCATAGCAGCAGGAAGCCAAATGTATATAGCAGAAAAGAAGCTAAATCCTTTTGGACTTTTTGAGACTTCATGCCCGAGCCACCTCCGAAAAAACAGCCTTAAAGTTTCCGCTGTGAACTAAAACAACTCGCAGCCCTCTTGCATTAGCAGCTCCCTTAAGTGTAAGCTCATCCGGTAAAAGTGATTCCATTTCATTTTTCACGATAAATATCGTCACTGAGCCATTTTTTGAAACTAAAAGACCTGCTTTTTCAATTAAGCTTCTAGTCAATTGTGCAGTGATCAGCATGAGATTATTTTGCTGAAGCAAAAATCCCTCAGCCTCAAGGATACGATCTATTGGGACAGGACTATCATCTCTCACCTTCGCCAGATGATAGAATAATTGCATTTGCTGGCTTTCCCCGCCTCTTATGGGAAATGCGATTCTTTCAGAAGAAGAGGAAAGAAAACCAACCTGTGCTCCTTTTTGGAGAATAGCTCTAATAATAGAGGCTGAGAAAGAAACAATGGCTTCAAAACGTCCAGACGGCACACAATCCATAAGAATAAACACATCATGGGATTGCCTCTGCTCAAATTCCTTCGTCATAATATCATTTCGCTTTGCCGTTGCTTTCCAATTAATCCATGAAAATCGGTCCCCTGGCTGATACTCCCGTATTCCAATTGCCATGGACGTATCTCTTTGTACACGTTCCTTTGATGCTGTCAGTCCTTGATCAAAATGGTTTTCAAGCGGTCTGTAAATTAATTCTTCATATGCCGGGTACACCATGATTTTCTGATCTGTCTGTATGTGTATTTCTTTTTCAATTAAGCCGAGGGGGTCACCCGTTTTCACCCTTATGGACTGAAAATGATGCTCTCCCCTTGGCAGATCATTGATTTGATAGTCCCAATTGATTTCCTTTTTGAACCAGGGAAACAAGAAGGATTTAGTCCGATTCCTTTCTTGCGAATAACGGAGCTGCTCGCCGAGTTCATCCTCTATGACGATATAAAATAAGGGAAACGACATTTTCCTTTTCAGTGTAATCTCCACCTTTATCGACTCACCCGCATTATATTCCGTCTTTAAGAATACACGGGACACCTGTAAATGATGGAGACGATAGAAGGAAAGAAAAAGCGCATAAATGGCAAAAGGGACAAAGCTATAAAATAAAAACCAGCTGACAAACCCTCCCTGGAACATGGCATAGGAGAAGGTAACCAAAATTAAAAGGTACAAAGCAGCTAGCTTCCAAGCCTTCCTTACATTAGATAATAGGCGTTTCATCTACTTCACAAGCCTTTGTACCGGAACAGGAGTCCTTGCCATTACTCGATCCACTACTTCTTCAGCAGTAATGCCTTCGAACTTCGCCTCTGATTTTAAGATAATGCGATGAGCAAAAACAGCCTGTGTCAAGTATTGAACATCATCTGGAAGAACATAATCCCTTCCATATATAAAGGCATAGGCTTGCGCAGCCTTCATTAACGCAATAGACCCCCTTGGACTAACACCTAGATAAACACTTGAATGGGTTCTCGTACGGTTTGCCAGATCAACGATATAGCGTTTGATCGTTCCATCTACATGAACTTGTTTTACTTTTTCCTGTAAATCTCTTAATTCTATTAAATCAATAACCGGCTCAAGATCATCAATGGGTCTAGCCTTTTGTGCTCGGTTTAACACTTCCATTTCTTCCGTCATATCCGGATAGCCCATTTTCATTTTTAATAAAAATCGATCTAATTGAGCTTCCGGAAGAGCATAGGTTCCTTCATATTCGATTGGGTTTTGAGTCGCCATAACGAAAAACGGCTTTTCAAGTGTATGTGTCACTCCGTCAATCGTCACACTGCTTTCTTCCATTCCCTCCAGTAAAGCTGACTGAGTTTTCGGTGAGGTACGATTGATTTCATCTGCCAAAATAATGTTCCCCATGATCGGACCAGGTCTAAATTGAAACTCCATTTCCTTAGGATTATAAATAGAAACCCCTGTCACATCTGAAGGCAATAAATCAGGTGTGAATTGAATCCTTCTGAAATTCGCCCCGATCGATTTCGCAAGGGAACGTACCATCATCGTCTTTCCTACACCAGGTACATCCTCTAATAAAACATGCCCTTCCGCCAGCAAGGCAATTAAGCTTAATTCAGCAACTTCGCGTTTTCCAATCATAACCTTTTCAATATTCGCTAAAACTCTCTCTATCATAGGTTGCATGTGCTCACTAGTCATATATTTCCTCCTGTTGTGCGTCATTTCATTATTTATTAAGAAAAAACAATGCTACAAGCCTACCATTCTGCTTAAAAATCGCCATTCCTTTGTAATTTATTCGATAAATTATGTCAAATTCCTGTAATATTCTGCTAATCTTTTATTTGAAGAATGATGGCAAACGGAATAAGAGAGTTTTACTACTTCCATTTCCATATTTCTAGTATAATATCTTTTCTAAAAGACTGGGGGGCTTTTTCTTATGGGAAATAAAGGGGAATACCAATATTATGAGAGAAGAAGAAATGCTCTCTCGAAGAAACATCCAACCATAAATGGAATGGAATCTCCGAAAAAGCAAGATTCAGAGATTCCATTTTACTCAATCATATTTACAGAATAAATTAATAAGACACACCTGTACGCGTATGCGTTTTATTAAATTCATCCATGTTTGGTTCAAAATAAGTGTCAGTATATTTAGGAACAAACTTGTTATCTTTCAGATATCCTGCTCCCCATGTTGGATCCATTATCAGCCAGCTGCCATCAATATTCGCTTCAACCCATGCATGCCTTGCAGGCCAAAATCCGCCGCGCGCCATCCCTTCTACAAACCTAGCTTCAATATTACTTGCTCTAAGCAGCGCAATCGTTAAGTAAGCATAATCCTGGCAAACCTCTGTTTTCAGTTCCAACGTTTTCAAGGCACTGTCATCCCATTCGAATTCATCATTCTTGTATTTCCCAACATCGTAGCTAATATTTTGGGCCACATAATCATAGATGGCTTTTGATTTTTCCCGGTCGGTACTTTTTCCTGTTATAAGCTCCTTTGCCAGTTCTTCGATTTGAGGGACATCTGATTGAACGCCACGGGAAGGGAGAAGATCCCGCTCATCTTTAAGGGCTTTTGATTCTACTTCGAACTGCGCAAAACCGAAGTATCGGAAGTAATCACTGTTCTTTTCTTTTATTTCAGGTACACTAACTGTCACTTCATACGTACCCGGACCAAATCGCAAATAAAAAGAGTCATCAAATTGAAAATCCTTAACAGGGATGACATCTAAGGCCTCATCCTCACCTTTTTTCGATGTAATGTAAATGTGCGTTGTTTCAGAAGCAAACTCAGCTTTCGGGTCAATGGAACCTTTAATGTTAAAAGCTCCTTCCGACTCTTCCCCGCCAAATAGAGGATACTCTAATGTAACTCCACGCTCCATATAAGTTTTAGAATACTCGATCGGCTTCATCGTCCGATTAGATTTGTTATCAATAAAAACCGTTGTAGCCGTTTGATAATAATTATCCCGCTCCTTATCAGGAACTAACACTTCAAGCTTATGTACCCCTTCACCATAAAACAAAGGAATATCATAGGAAAATCCCCCATTTTTAACAGGAATCACATGCTTCCATGTTTCAGAGTCCTTATTGAGCCTGAGCATTATAGTATCCTCTTCTTTCAAACTGCCCGCCTTCCCTTTTAACTGAAAGATTCCATCCTCTTCTACGAAGCTAGAATCCAAATTTAGGGTAAGCCCAGCATCCTGACCGAATGGTGTATACGTAATATCCCGCTGAATTTCGGGGTTTACATTATAAACTTCAAATTTCGCCGTATCATAATAATAATTTTCACGATCTTTACTAGGAAGCTGGACAGTTATTCGGTATTCGCCCTCTCCATTGAAGAAATGAATTTCCTGCTTAAATTTGCCGTCCTTAATTGGTGTGTAGTATTCATGCTTATTCCCTGCTCGTCCTTCTTCATCAGAATGGACCTTGATCCAAGCGTAATGAAATTTCAATAGGGAGTGCTTTTCGATCTCTCCTTCGACCATAACTTTTCCATTTACTGCGAATTTTTTATATTCAGGCTTCTTAAAAGTTGCACCTATCTCTTCACTGTAAGAAGTCAATTTTATTGGTTCAAGTTCAAATTCCTTATTTTTCTCCTCTGCCAGCTTTTCATATTTGTTATCTTGCTTTTGTTCCTGTTTTTTAGAAGCTTTTGTCTCTGAATCACTTGAACTAGCATTACTGCAAGCTGAAAGGATAAAGACGCAGCTTAACAAACATAATAAAAACGTAAAGAAATTTCTTTTCGCATTCATTTCTGTTCCTCCAAATTTATGTAATAAAGTAAAAAAACAAAATGGTTATATTCAGTTAAACTTACGTCTGGACTATAGTTTAGTTTCTGAGTATTAATTCCTCTTTTTTACATTATTAATATAACTAAAGGCTTATATAATAAAAAAACACACGAATGGCGTTTAAAACCAAAGTGTGTCAGAAGAAAGTTAGAACAATACTTAATGTTTTGTTGCAAATTATTTAACAAAGTCTTTCCCCCTTATTCTTCCATTCATTTCATCTATAAAAAATCTTCTGCCATAAAAATCTATTACCCCTACTTTATTTTCAATATGACTAATGCCAACATAAGGGTATCTTAAACTTCCTATTAATTCTTTATTAGGCTCCTGAATTCTCCACAGTATTTTCCCATTGAAACTAACACCATATACATTGTCTAAAGTATGATCATCCATTGGAATGTTTAGCAGAACGATAACGACATTATTTACAACTTTTATTTCTTGAATACTTTTATCAAATTGTAAATTGTTTTTACCAATGGTTAACTCATTGCCTGCAAAAGTCACTGAATCCACTAAATTTCCTCCTCTTCATATTCCTTTCTTTTTATCGCGGTTTCTAATTTGTAATCCGCTGCCCGAATTGCATGATCGTTAACTAATAAAGAAACCTTGAAAGGCATATAGCCAAACAAGGTTTAGTTACCTTATATTTTAGGAATTTCAACCACAGCGCCTGGAGATTTACTAATAAGTATATCTGGAATGTTCGCGTTATTTTTCCTCAACTTATATATTTGGATTTTGGTTAATTCAGGAGTGAACGAAATATTCTGTGTCTTAAACTCAAAATTTTTAAGTTTATTAAAAAGTTTAAATAATAAATCCTTCCACTCTTCTAATGTAGAACTTAAAACTTCCTCTGGATTTTCTAAAATACGATATCCATCTGCATAATGAAACATTAATAATCCCGTTCCTAAATCACAATTTTCATTTTCAAGGAGGGCCTTTGGTACATCAAAACCGTTGGTCCAATTATAATTTGCTGCAAATAAATGGAGTATTAAAGGATTTTCTATATTACTTAAATGTTTGATTGTAGTTTGTTTATCTTTATAATAAAGTAACTCTTCAAGAAAACTAATATCAACCTTCCACAATAAATCAGCAAAACTCTCTGGATCCATCAATCTATCTACTCCATTTTTAATTATATTTCGCATAAAACCACAGCCACTTTCTTCAAAAAACCTTCCAATCCCTTTGGGAGTTTCACCCATTCCAGATTTAGCGTTTTCTACCCCCTGTTTTATAAGAGCATAGAAAGAAAGTCTCTCCATATATGGGTTATTATTGCCCTCATCAATAACATAATTTCTCAAATATGAGAAGTCAGCCATTATCTAATCTCCTACGCTAACAAAAAGTTATTAAAGAAATCGCGGGATGAAGTATTTTTCCGAAATATCCATTCACTTAAAAACCTGAATTTATATCAGTCAAAAAACCTTGAATGGCAATAGTCAATTAAGGTTTTCCTGCTTTTCTAGATTTCTTGTTTAACTAAATCTAATAAAAAATCACCGAAGTCATTAGCAATTATTTCATATGTTTGGCTTTCTAACTCAACACCTGGCACAAAAGAAACTACCTTCGGTTCTCCATTATCATCAGGTTGATTAAAATCTAAACAAAAAAGTTCATCACTTCCAGTATCATAAATAACTAAAAGGTTGCTAGGAAGATTAATTTCCTTTCGTTCTGTTAAAGTATACCAAATTGCGTCTGGAACAGAGGAGTTCTCAAAATCATTGTTAATAATTCCGTAAATCTCTTGGGCTCCGAAATTACCTGCACCAAATGTCTGTAAATAATCTAAATATAAGCCAGTAAACCTTAATCCTAACTTTTCTTCAGCCAAATTTATTAATTCAAATGTACGACCTCCAACAAAGTCAGAAATTTCTTCTTCATTCAATATTATTTGTTTTGCTTTTTGATAAGTTTCAACACCCATTTTCATCCCCCATTTTCTAATTCATAATCCTTGGCTCTGTTTTTCCAGTATTCAGTTCTCCATTTATTAAATTCAGTTCTATTTATTCCCGAAGGTATAGTGTTGGGATTGATATGAATTATAGAACTATTTTCTTGATGAAACGTCTGTGTAACTTCAGCTATTGAACTCTCGTTTCTCTGTGTCGTGTGATGAAGATTTACAGACTTTCCATCAGGTCCAAGTGGAGCCAATCCCTTTTTCATTCTCTCAAGATTAGTTCTTCCACGTGCGTCTTTCATATTTGGGTCTATAATATCATCTCTTTGGTAAACTTTCACATTTTTAAATTGAGTCGTTTTATTCCAATAATTATAGCCATTAGCCGTACCCTTATTACTTAAAACAGTCTCTATCGGTCTCTCATTTCCGAATTCCCCAATACGCTGTCCCTTTAGGTCAAATTGGGTCCCTCCGCCTTTATGGCCGAATAGAGGATTGACAATTCCGGTTCTTATTACTGTCCCTTCAGCTAAATTAACATCCGCAATGAATTTAGGAGTATATGGCAAGGCGAATTTATCCTGGATCTCCTTTGCTGTTAATCCTTGGATGTCTTCTGCTCTCATCATCCAGCCGCCATACATCGTGGAGTTTTCTCCATCGTAGACTCTTACAAAGGATGTTGATTCGGTTAGCTCAATTTCTTTAACCTTCGTCCCTGGCTTGTAAGGAGGTTGATCGTAACCCATGGAGTCTTTCCACCATGCGTTAACTTCCTCTGCTGATGCTTCCTTTACTGTTTTTGTATTGGCCAGGTCAGGAGTGTCCTGTTTAATAGTTGCTGAACTCTTCCCCTGTTTCGATACGCTTGAAGCAATTTCATCCCCACACGCGCATCCCATTGTAGATAATTTCGGGATGGCAAAGGTGCCTAATCCAATGACAAGGGTTGTGGTAAAGACAATGGCTGCTCGTTTGCCTGTTTGCGACCAGTCTACTTTCCCGTTTTCCTTCCATTGAATAATGGTGTCAAGGACAGCAAAAACCCCTGCTGTTACGGCACTGTAAATCGTTGAACCCTTTACTGCTGCCCAAATGCGGCTTAGAACGTTGGCTACCTGAGATACTGGCCGTTTCACAATTCGGGCAATAACAGTTGCCAGCAAGTTCCCCTGCTTGCTTAAAATTTGTTTTACCCCTAAGCTTCCGAAAATTTTTGCCGCTACCGGCCCCATGACTGCTCCAAGTGTAAAGTTGAAGAACAGGCTTTCGAACGTAAAGGCCTGCTTCCAAAGACTGCTGTCTCCTGTAAAAAGGAAATGCAGGGCGCCATGGAGAATAGTGAAACCTACCGCTCCAGCTCCTCCAAGTCCACCTAATGTTACCCAACGGAGTAATCCGGATGCTGGAATTAGTCTAAATGCTCCTAATAATCGCAGCACCCCTAAACCGCCAAAGAAAGAAATTCCTGAGGCAAGGCCGCCTGCCACCATCCCCCAAAAGCTCCTTTCTCCTGAAGCAAAAGTAAACACCACTCCAGCAATCCCGAAGCCGACAGCGGCTACTATTGTACCTACAGAAAGGGCAATTCCGATGGTGGCTAAAGCCCAAACACCTAGTAAAATTACACCCACAACGACTAAAATAGCTCCGATTACTTTTAAGAGAGTTTGAACCCATTCTTGTGAGAAGAAATCTTTAACTCCCTCCCATACATCCCCAAGCCAGTCGGTAAAGCCATCCCACTTAGGACCGAACCAATCTTTAAATTCTTCCCATCCATCCTTAACCCATGCTTTTGCATTTTGGAGCTTATCAATAAACGCATCTTTCATTTTTTTTAAGTTATCAAATAACTTATCAAACCATGAAGCATCACCAGTCATTGGCACGCCGCTTTTAGCATCATGCACTTCCGTCTTCCTGATTCCATTGCTATCTGACTCTACCTCACCGACATTTGCTACCGCTGGGTGAATAAATGAAAAAAGGAGCCCAATTAGGAATATGAGTGTAAGTGCACTTCCTTTTACCTTAAGAAAATTATTCATGCCTTCTCCCCTCACATGTTTTTTTCATGAAAGAGTCCGTCATTTTTGAAAAAACATCATGGTGAAGAAATTGACCTTTGACTATTCATATTAAAATTTAAAACTCTTAGTTAATCTTGGTATTCAATAATCTTCCGCATTCATTAATTTTATAAGGGAAAGTCCACTATAAAAGACATTAGAAAATCGCTATAATAATCCTCCAAACTAAGAAAAATCCAGCAATGGACAACCCGGCGTAAATAGTAGTTTTCTTAATTTTTCTACCTTTATCTCTTACCCCTGCCCCATCAATAGAAGTTAATAACAATGCAATGAAAAATAAAATACAAAATGTTAGTAAATTATATTTTTGTTCTTGAAAATCGACTGTCCAATTTTCATCAGCAACATTAAATGCATATATCACAAAGGCTATAATGACGGATAATAAATATGTGTAGGTTATAATAGTAAAAGTTTTCTTTTTCAAATAATCACCTCTATTTTTAAAACAGCAAAAATTACTCCACTAACGGAGTTGCAGGTATTCCGGAATTTCCAATGCTTCCAGTTTTCTCTTGCTTGTTATTATTTTGATGATTGACTTCATTATTTTCAATATTACTTTCAGATGAATTTTCTGGTGTGTCCTTAGGATTATTTTCTTGATTACTATCAGGAACATTCTCTTCTTTAATATTAGAGTTACTATCCAGCTCTTTATTAGGTTCGGTGCCAGTATTACTTCCAGGATTACTATCCGAATTATCAGGGCTATTGTAATCACCTTTTAAACCGTTCTTTATTAATTCTTCTACTGTTTTACCAACAGTATCTTCTGTAATCGGCCCGCTATTAACTAAATGACTGATAAGAGGAGAAAACACCTTTAAAGAAACAATAGCAACTGCCCCCCCAATAATAAAATTCTCCCAACTAGACCACTCGCCACCTTTAATTCCCCCGGAAAGCCAATTTTCAAAACCTCCGTAGACTCCTAGACCAACAACTAATGAGCCTCCTATTGCAAGACCTGGTAATAAGATAGGACCTAACAAACCACCGGTAAATCCGCCAATAATGCTATCTATTAATAAGTCTTTGAATGAAAATTCACTTCCTGTATACCAGGCAGTTAAAACATACGAGGCTATGTTAGAAAAAACACCTGCGGATGCCCCAATACCAGCTCCCCTAAGGATATTCCCCAACACATTCCCTGTAGTATAATAACCCTTTATTTGCCCCCATAACGGAAGTCCTTTAAACCAGCGCCAAGCTGCAACACCTTTCCCTCTAAGCCAAGGCCACGCTACTGTTCTCATCCATGTCCATGCTGCACGGCCCTTCCCCAAAATCCATGGCCATGCTGTATTTCTCATCCAGTTCCAAGTCGCTGGTCCCGCTGTATTTCTAAGCCAGCCAATCGCTGATGCAAAGGCACCAGTAGTTAGTCCTGCGTAACCTAATATTCCGCCAAGACCTGCTGAGCCGAGGGCGCCCCAAAAGCTGTAGCTATCTCCGGCAATCCACTGATAGACAAATGCCCCGATCAAAGCACCAGCAGCAACAACCAGAACTACCCCAATTGTTATAGCTCCTACTACTCCTAATGCTGCTAGTGCAGCAATTCCACCGATAATGACCACGGCTGCAATAATACCTGCAATGATGGATTGCGCCCATTTATTATTTGCAAGCCAATCAGCAGCTGCATTCCATGTATCTCCTACCCAATCAGTAAACTTACCCCATTTGTCTCCAGCCCAGTCAGTAAATCCATTCCATTTGTCACTGGCCCAATTAGTAAAATCATTAAATCCATCTGCCACCCAGTTCCCGAAATCCTTAAGCCCATCAATCGTACTATCCTTTATTTCACCAATCTTGTTTAATGCCTTTTTCCACCACGGGAGTTCTCCTTCCTCTCCCATAGGATCACCAGATTTTCCATCAGTCACTTCAGTCTTATTTATGGTGATTTGCTCAGTTTCCACTTCAGTCACGTCTGCGATTGCAGTATGCCACTCAGACGTTAGCAAAAGGAACAATAAAAGGAGGCTGATGAACCATTTAAATTTTGAATTTGTGAAACTCAAAATATACCGCACCCTTCAAAAAATAGAATCATAAACATCGAATAACATTTCATTAATAATGTTATGAATAAAGCTCTTTTCGCAAATTTTTTATATAACAAAAATCTTTACGAAAAGAGCCTTATAAAAAAGCTAATCACACTTAATGGTAAAGGTCTTCGGTTCACCAATTTTAACCGATGCCTCAGATGTTATGGCAGAAATACTTTCATCAGATACTGTAGTAAACTTTGCCTTCCGCTCTGTCACCACGTAGACACGAAAATCCTCGCCGATAAAGTTTAAAGTTTTAACTTTATCATTTTGGTTTTCCTTTGCGAACTTTTCAGCTTCTTTTCTAGCATTATCAAAGTTATCTCTTACTGCTTCGCAGGCTAGATCACTCACACCATCATCCCCAAAGAAAAATCGCATGGCGGGATTCGCTTCAACTTCGACTGACGGACTTCTTAACCAGCTAACTACATCTCCTGGCATTGATCTTCCGCCATGACTTGCTTCTTCCTTACGAATAAAATCAGCTAATATATCCTCTTCAGATGGCGGTTCCTCATCCTCTTTAACTGCCGCCAAGGCAGCTGCAAGAAAAGCTTCCCATCTAGCTCCGAGAGCCTCTAATTCTTTTTGCGTTTCCTTTTGAAGCTCATCCTCCATATACTCCCTAGAGCTCTTCGCTGCTGCCAAAGCTGCTGCATCTGCTCCCGTTTGTGTAACGCGCTTATGAATAAACACATTTGAGAAGTCAAAAAACAGCAAAGCTATAAAAATAGCAGCCATGAGCATGCCAACCATGACGATTAACATCCCGCTGCCACGTTCATTATTAATAAGCTTCTTGACTCTTTTAATCTGTCTCATCAGGATCTTCCTCCATCGGCATAACGGCATCCGCAGTAAATTCGAATTCCATATCAGCTATAAATGGAAGTGCAATCACAGGTGCTTTTATATATACCTCTACCCTTGCTTCTTTCTCACCAGGACCACCATGAACCACTGGATTAAAGCCTGAAGCTGATCTCTCCGCAACCTTTTTCCAATCAGGATCGCGAATAGCAGCTGCCCTGGCCCCGTCCCGAGCAGCTGACTCTGCAACAACAAGTGAAAAAGCGATTAAAGCAACTTGCCAAATAATAAGGAATGCTAATATAACAAGAGGAAACATCGCAACAAACTCAATGGCCTGTGAGCCTTTTTCATTTTTTACATATCGTTTTAAAAAATTTCTCAATTTACTCACTCCAGCTACTTATTATTAGCTGCCACCACCACCGCCAGTACCGATATTACCGATCAATTCCTCCAACTTGGATATAATTGTCTTTCCTATACTTGTGTTATCACCAATACCTGCAGCAATAGCACCCATAACAGCCAATACAACAAGACCTAGAGCAACCCATTCTAGCGCCTGAGCTCCTCTTTCATTTTTCACATAACGAGAATAAACCCCATTCACCTTAGTCCAAGTTTTTAATAGCATACTTATTCCTCCTCAGATTCTCTTATATTTAATCCTCCTATTTAAAGAAGGAGTCCAACCCAAATGCAGCCGGATTGTACATAATGTTTAATACAAGCAGGCCTATAATGAGACCAAATACTGCTGGTGCCACAAAAAATGTGGTGACTAATGTAATTTGTGGGCTTGCTTTTGCAGCCTTCTCCTTAGCTACAAAACCCCTTGTTGCTCTGAGGTCATCGGCTTGTAGTTTAAAGGTTCTCGACACAGGCACTCCTAGAGTGGATCCTTGAATTAAACCATTTACAAGTGAGTGCAGCTCTTTCGATGAATTTCGATCCATTAAGCTTTGATAAGCAGTAATTCTTGGAACACCTAAATCTATTTCTCTATTAAACCTGTCAATTTCTTCACTCAACGGTCCTTCAAACTGCTGGGTCACTTGCTGTAAAGCATTATCTAAGCTCACCCCGGCCTGAAGAGTGACACTTACTGTATCTAAGAAGTCAGGCATCATGATGGTAATGAGCTCCTGCCTGTTTTTAGCTTTAAAGTACAACCATGCACTAGGTCCCAAAAAACCTCCTAGAATCGAAATTAACAGGATTTGTAATCCCCAAGGCATGCCTAGGAAGCTATAAAAACTGCCAAACCCTAACCCTATTAACCCCAAAACAAAACGAAAGCCATAAAAATCCTGTAAATGAAAGCCAAGTGGATTTCCTGCTTCCTTCAGCATTCTTTCGTGCTTTGTTTTATCAGCAAAGAATGGATATTTGATTCCTACTGGACCAGCTTTTTTCCCCCAGCGAACCAATGGCTGTATAATTCTTTCCCTTAACGATTTTTTCTTTTTATCTTTTCGATATTGATAACCCTGGTTTTTTAAAAGTTTTTCTTTCTTAGCAATATATAAATAGATATAAACAAAGCCAATAAATAGCAGAATTAATATCAATACAAACATGACGAGTGAAAAAAAGCCTAATAGTTTCATATTGACTACACCCTTATATCCGAAAGTCTTTTTATGATGAAGAATGCAAAGAAAACAATCATAGAAAAACCAGCAAAAATTAATAATCCAAATGGCGTAAACAGGACATTTAGAAACCCTTTAATAAATAAATTCATCATTAAAACCATTAAAAAGGGCATGGCAACCAAAATATAAGCTATAGATCGGCTTTCTGCTGTTACAGTTTGAATTTCTTTGTGAACTCGGCTTCTTTCCTCTAGCGTTTCTGCCATCGAAGACAGGACCTCCGCTAAATTCCCCCCCACCTTTTGCTGGATGAGAATAGTACTGACAAAAATATTGATATCATTGCTTGAGACTCTTTCCCTGAACTGGTTCAAAACCATCTCTAAACTATCGCCTAATTTGAATTGATAGTTCATTTTTCTAAACTCTGATTGGCTTGGATCTTTCATATCTCTTCCTACCATTTCAATGGCTTGTGGAATAGTTTGCCCCGCTTTGATTCCGTTTGACATCATTCTGCATATTTCCGGAAGCTGTTTATTAAAGCTTTCTGTCCGTTTATTTCTCCTAGAATTCAAATAAAATCTTGATCCGATGGATACTATTAAATAGCTTACGAGTACAGACATTAATAGAAACAAACCGAACAGAAAATGATTCATAAAGGTAAATAAGGCTAATAGCAAAATATAGATTCCCATATACTCAGAAGGCTTTAGCGTAATATTTCCTTGAATAAGCTTTTTTTTCAGCTCTGATGCAAGTTCTGATGAATCATATTTATCTCCAATCAGCAGAACAAAGCTTTTGCGCTCAAATTCTTTTTCCCTATCAAACCAGTTATCCATCCGCTTATACGAGTTCCGCGTTTTCCGGCTTGATAGGATGAAAAATACTCCTGCCAAAAAACTAAATATGCTTCCAGTTAAAAGTCCCCACGCCAAGCTCATTTGAGGGCACCAGCTTCTAAGATATGTTTCGAAAATTCAATCCCATATGAGATAAAACGCTGATATATATTTGGGACATAACCTGTGCCTTCAAATTCTCCAAGGATTGTTCCGTCCGGAAGTGTTGCCTTTCTATTAAATCTGAATATATCTTTTGCGAATATTACTCCATTTTCTTCTACAAGCTCTGCAATATTGACAATTCTTCTTCTTCCATCAGAAAAACGGGACGTTTGAACAATCAGATCTAATGCTCCGACAAAATACCCCCTAATAACCTCAACGGTTAATGGCAGGCCAGACATAATCACCATGGATTCAAGCCTTCCTAAAGCATCCTTTGGACTGTTTGCGTGAATCGTTGTTAATGAACCTTCGTGACCAGTATTCATTGCCTGCAGCATATCGATTGCCTCCGAGCCGCGGACCTCCCCGACTATAATACGATCCGGACGCATCCTGAGAGCGTTTTTAACGAGATGCCTAATTGTTACTTCACCTTTTCCCTCCATATTTGAAGGGCGCCCTTCAAGCCGGACAAGGTTATCGTATGTTAATCTCAGCTCAGCCATATCCTCAATGGTAACGATTCTTTCTCCCTTTGGAATGGAATCTGAGAGGACATTTAGCAAAGTAGTTTTTCCGCTTCCAGTACCACCAGAAACTAAAATATTTGCTTTTGCCTTAACTGCAGCCTTTAGAAATTCAGCCATATCCTCTGAAAAGCTTCCAAATTTCATCAGGTCCTCTAAAGAATAAGGGTCCTTTTTAAACTTCCTTATCGAAATAGAGGGCCCATCTACGCTTATAGGCGGAATAACAGCATTCACACGGCTTCCATCCATTAAACGGGCATCTACCATTGGAGAGCTTTCATCAATTCTTCTCCCAAGAGGGGCGATGATACGATCAATAATATGCCGGACATGTTCATTATCTTTGAAGCGTACATTGCTTTTCTCTAACTTCCCTTGACGCTCAATGAAAACTTCGTATGCACCATTAACCATGATTTCCGTTATGGATTCATCCCTCAGCAAGCTTTCAAGCGGCCCATAGCCCACTGATTCATTAATGATTTGTTGAATGATTTGTTCCATTTGATCAGATGTGATGATCACTTTTTCTTCATCAATCATTTGTTTTACTAAGCGTTCAATCGTTCGTTTTCGATCGATTGGAGTTAATGTCGTAATGTTTTCCAGATTCGCTTCCTTTATTAAACGGGACTTATAATGCTTTACTAACTGATCAACTTGTGTTTCTGAAATATTCCAGTCATGCTGCAGCGCTGATTGCTTCGATCCTAGTACAGAAGCCTTTTCAACCCAGGACATTTTTTCACTCCTTTACTTAACGCTTTAGTAATTCCTCCACATATTTCTTCATATCTCTTGTTACTTTACTTGCTCCTTTATCCTTCTTTTTCTTAAAGAAGCTTTCTCCCATATTGAGATATGGCTGAATAGCAAAATAATCTGCACTAATGGTTCCTTGTATTTCTTTTCCGATAATCTTTACGATGTCCTTGACTGTTAATTCGGACTTAGAATGATTACGGTTGACAATCAATGAAAAATGTTCCCCTCTTCCAATTTGAAAACGTTCAAAAAGATCCTCCGCATACTTATAAGCCCGCATCCCTAAACTATCAGGAGTCATTATGTAATGAATATGCTGAGCAAGGCTAAGGCCAGTAAAGGTTAGGTTATCGATATTCGTTGGCAAATCTAGAATAATATAATCATAATGATTGCTTGCCACTCTTATTATTCTGTTCATGAGTTCATCTGGAATAGTCTGCGCAGCTGCTGGATTTGCTGGGCCATTTAAAATGCTTACCCTCGTTTCCTCATGAACATTGGACACATTCTGAATATGTCTAATATCCAATTCTTCCAAAACTGGAATTAAGTCATAATAGGACCTAATTGGCTGTATGCCAAATAGAGAATCGGCTGTTCCAAACTGTGCATTCATATCAATTAATAAAACTTTTAAATTGTGATGAATGCTGAGAGACTGAGCTGCTAATACCGATAAAAGCGTTTTACCGCTGCCGCCCTTTGCGCTATAAAAAGCATGGACTTGCCCTGTACCATATCCTGCGTTTGTTTCCTTTTGCAGCCGGAACTGATCTCTTGTATATCGAACTAATTCAATTAATCGTTCCTTTTCATCCGGGAAAACAATAACATCCTTTGCCCCAGAAACCAGCCACGTTCTTGCAAGGAGAAAGTCATGGCTCCTTGTAAGGGCAATTAGGCTGCTTTTAGAGTTGTTTTTTAGCTGCTCAGGATTTTCAATTGAGTCAATATCAGCAAAAATATAATGATAGCTATGCTGTTCTTGAAAAGTTCGTTTCCATTCAGGCATAACTGTAATATCGATATTTTCATTTTCAATTAGCTGTTGAATGAGTTCACTCCATCTTAAATCTTTCGTGATCAGCAACCCTTTATATGCACTCATGTATTGCACCCTTCCAAAACTTCATTTTCGTATTTTACTTTTTATCTTCAGACTTTAGTTCATTAGAAGATTGCTGTTGTTGATTTTGTTCCACTGGTTTTTCTTTTTGTTCTGCAGCGTTTTTTGCCTGTTCTGCAGATTTAGCATCGTTGCTTGCATCTGCTTTCTGATCTTCAGTCGTTTCTGCAGCAGGTGGCTTGTCGCTTGCCTTTTCTTTCTCTTTTTGCGGAGCTTTCTGTTCAACTGCATCCTGCTCATTTTTTTCACTTGAAGAAGCTTGATTCACTAGTAGAACCCTTATTTGCACAGCAGAATTTTGGTAGTGAATAATTCTTTCCGCATTTTCAACGTTCAAAGAAATTTTTATCCTTGAAGGACCTTCATTTTGCTTTTCCACTTGAACAACACTTACATTTTGGAATTGCCTTTTCGTTTGCAGACTGCCATTCACTTCTTCCGAAACGATAATATCGACAAGATCTCCTTCAGCAACATCTTGATCAATTAAGACAATTTTTGTTGCATTTAGCCATACGACACGATCATTGATAGGAATATCTAATTTCTTACGGACAAGTGCTTTCGTCAGCAGCTCCCCCTCTTTAACTTCCGCTACTGAAATTGCATCCTTAAAATCGTTTTCACTTCTAATTAAGGAAGAATAAGCACTAGATTGCGGCATCTGTATCCACTCTATATCTGACTCTTTAATTTCGTGATAGGATTTAATATCTTTTGCTGCTGTAGCTACTGCAACGGTTTTCCCTAATTTTTGCTGAGCCTGATTGATCTGAACAAGAATTACACCGGCTGCAACGATTGCCAGCAAAAAAGAAATCGTTAAAAATATAATGGCTTTCCTTTTAGCATCGATCATCCATTGTCACTCCAATATTTTCTTTATCTATCTGTCTCTTAAGCAATGAAAATATCAATATTGTCAAAACTAAGAGGTAAACTATTTTCTTCAAGCTGAAAAAATGATACAGATGCTAAATCAATGTCAAGATTCTCTCTTGAAGCAATAAAAATCGATTTTGTTTGACTCATTTCTTGAACCTTCCTGAGTAATTCTTCTTTTGGACCTGTTAAGAGTAATTCTTTAGAAAAGCTGTCGATTAGATAATATTTATTATTCTTCTTTCGTTTCTTTCTTTTTAACTTCAAGTAGTTGGGAGCTGTATGAAATTTCGAATGATTTGTAATGGTAAATCTTTGTAGAGGAATAAAGGAAGGGAGTATATTCTCCCTTACTTGCTCTTGAATTCTCTGAAGTATGTAAATAGCAGCTGATTTATTGACTGCACCATCCAACGTGATTAGTTTATGACTGGGAAAATACCAGTTTTTTAGTCTATTAATGCTCTCTTTGTTAGTGATGAAAGAATCATATACATAGAGAACTTCCTTGTATTCCTTTAACCATTTGTCTACATCCTCTAATTCGTCTTGGAGTCCCCTATTGATTAATGGCAGTTTTTGACTTAAAGTTTTTTTACTGCCATTTAAATAATCCTTTAAAGGAAAGTCCTTTTTCAATTTGGGGCTTCGAACAATGGCAAGTTCTGTTACACTCTCGGGCAATCCTAAAGATTCATCTATAATGATATGCACTTTGAATCCTCTCTTCCCTCTTCAACGTTAACTATTCTAAGAACATCAATTACAAAATCAACTTCCATTAATAATGCTGAATAATTCTTCTCTTTTGTTATTAATCTTCTCCATCCCTTGATCAACAAGGCTTTCAGCATAGACGTCTAGTACATCATACCGGGCCTTTAGCTTTTCTTGAATTTCGTCAACATCAGTGCTTTCAATTTTCTCCTCTGCTTCAAGCTTTGAGAGAGCTTCCCTAATAACCTCACTTTCTAGACTGACTACCTTCATAAATGATGATTCTATTCCACGTAATTGTTCTCTTAAATCCGCTGTTCGGAAATTGACATTGATTCCATTTACGGCTTTCTGATTGTTTTTGGCAATGGTGTTAACGGCTTCTTCCATTAGCTTCTTGAACGTATTCTCTAGTTCCACCTTTGAATTCACCGTGTAATATTCTCCATTGCTTGCAGCTGCCGTGTCCTTAAGCTGCTTTTGACCAGCATCATCTACATTGAAGCCAATGATATAAACCTTTACTTTCAGGTCTGACTCTGCTAGTTTCTTAGCTTCCTCGATTGGGTTGCCATCACATGTTTCAATCCCGTCACTGACTATAAATAAGATGTTTTCAGTATCTTCTCCCGCTTTTACCTTTAAATCTTCATAGCTAGCCTTGATCGATGAAGCCAAAGGTGTCCAGCCGCTTGGCTTAAATTTGTTAAGTGCCTCATTGAATTCAGTTTCATTAAAAGTATTTGCTTCGTACATTACTTCTGTACTTGAGCAGGACATTTTCTTATCCTCGTTTTTTCCTGTTCCTTTATGTCCGTAGGCACGCAGGGAAATTATTGAATCCGAAGGTAGGCTTGAAGCAAATCTATTTATTGCTCCTTTTGCCAATGCCATTTTTTCCCCGCCAGGAACCGCTGCTGCCATGCTTCCGCTTGAGTCAATATGGACAGCAATGTTTTTGATTTTTTTCTTTTCCTTTGTTATGTCTAGTTCTCCAAAATCCGGCTCATAATTGGCTAGAGCATCATTTACTTCTGTATAGTCCAAACCAAACCAATGCACCAAGCCATTATAGATTTCTTCATTCCCAAGTTCTTCTACCCCAAATTCGGACATTAGATTATCTATATCCACGTCTTCCTTATTCGGTCTATCGTATGAATACATACCTTCCAGCTTCACGCCAATCGGCTGGTGGACAATTTCCACAGCTTCCGTTGCAGCCGCTGGGTATTCAATCTTTACAGCCTGTTTTTCTTCTTCCTTTTGTTTTTCGTCTGCAGATGGTTTCGGATCTTTTTCTTTATCATTTGTCTCGACACTAGAACAGCCAGCTACAACAAAGAAAAGACTTAGAAAAATCAGTGCTATATGTTTCAACTTCAATTTTCCTCCCCCTGTTAAAAACAAATGTCAGGTCAAAATATTTACCTGACGTTCCAATCTTGTTGAGTATTTATGAAATAACCATTTTATTCAAATTAATAGTACCTATATATTTAGTAACATCTGTTCACAATTTGGTCAAATACTCCCATATTTTTTGTCGAATATTGTCTGTTATATTACTCCTGTAAATATCTTGAAATAAGCATGTTTTTTAGGAATAATGAATTAGGAGTAAGTAGTCCATTTGTCATTTTTTAATAGAGTTATAAAAATATAAGTAAAATTTCCAGAATACTTACATGTCAAAAATTACAATTTATAGGACTTTTTTATTAATTTTTGATTTTTATCCAAAAATTAACATTGTCGAATAATGAAAGCGGTTTAAGGAAAACTAGTAAAACTGACCTAAAGAGTATTACCCGAAAAATGCAAAAAAACCGTTGTCAGAGATGACAACAGTTTTTTGCATTTTTGTTTATCGTTATTTACTATCTTCTTTGCTTCTATCACAGTAAGATGTGACAACGGCTGCCATAGCTTTCGCACTAATGATAAGACTTTTCTCATCAATATCGAATTTAGGATGATGATGTGGATAGGCTTCACCTGACTCAGGGGCCGCACCGACATAGAAGAAGCATCCTGGCACTTTTTCAAGATAATAAGCAAAGTCTTCGGAAGGTGGCTGTGGCGGTGTTTCCAAAACAGCTTCAACTTCTGGAATAGATGCCTGTTCTAGAGCTTGATGTACATGTTCGGTTACTTCAGGGTCATTATATAGAACGGGGTAGTCATTCTTATATTCAAGAATAGACTTTACTCCAAAAGAAGCTTCTAATCCTTCCGCAAAAGCACGCACACCTGTTTCGATGATATCTCGCGTCTCAGAAGACATGGACCGGACATCGCCTTCAATGGTCACGGCATCTTTAATGACATTGAATGTCCCTTTTCCATCGAAATTACCAATGGTAACCGAAGCTGTATCAAATGGGTTGATGCGGCGGCTAACGATTGTTTGTACATTCATGACGAATGAACTTGCTGCCACAATTGCATCATTTGCCAAGTGAGGGGACGATCCATGTCCACCTTTACCTTGAACAACTAATTTGAAATAAGATCGGCCTGTTTGTGTATTCCCGCTTCTATAATAAATATGACCTGTTTTCATTGTAGACATGACATGGATCCCAATGATTGCATCTACGCCATCAAGAACACCCGCTTTAATCATACCGATTGCTCCACCTGGAGGAGCTTCCTCTGCTGGTTGATGAATGACTCTTATCGTCCCTTTTAATTGATCTTTAAACTCAGCTAATGTCTCGGTTAATACCAACATATAGGCTGTATGACCATCATGGCCACAAGCATGCATGACTCCTTCGTTTTTCGATGCAAAAGGAAGTCCCGTTTCTTCCTTGATTGGCAAGGCGTCAAAATCAGCACGAATGGCAATCGTTTTTCCCGGCTTGGAACCTTTAATGGTTACAACGATTCCACGCTGTCCTCCGAAATTAGTCTCTACTGAATCCACTGGTACTTCTTTATAAAAATCTGCTATATATTTAGCTGTTTGTTCTTCTTGGAAAGAAAGTTCCGGATGTTCATGAAGATAGCGGCGAATATCAATAATCCGTTCATTTTTATCATCTAACTTTTTCATTATTTCGTTCAGTAACATCAGTCTATTCTCCTTTTATTTAGTGACTAGGCTCTGGTTCCGGTTGACCAGGAGTTGGTATTTTTAGTTTTCTTGGCGTTTTTTCATTTCCTGTTTTTCCAGCATCCCCTGGTACCAAAAATATAATGGAAAGAATAGAAAGAACTCCGAAAATAACGTTTACGATAATCCCGGCTGATGCGGCCATTTCCAAACTTCCGGCTGCGGAAATGGCCCCATAAACAGTTGCTGATATCGAAACGCCGAACGCTCCGCCAAGAGAACTTGCCATTTTGTAAACCCCGGCAGCTGCTCCAACTTTATCTGAAGGTGCATTAGAGACTGAAGTATCCGTTGATGGAGTCGCATACAATCCAAGTCCAAGTCCGAATAGAACAAAACCAATGAAAACGGCTATTGTATATGGGAAATCAGGTAAGAAAGTGAGACCCATTAATGCTACACCAACAGTCGTGATGAGGGCTCCCCAAACCATTGGCTTTTTTGCGCCAATTCTTTGTAAAATTTTCTCTCCAACGCGAATCATCGCTAATACAACAACTAAATAACCAAGGGAAAGCATGCCTGATTGAAGAGCACTGAAGCCTCTGCCTACTTGAACATAAGTATTTGCCACGACAAGTGTTCCAGCAATTGCGTTTAACAGGAAATTGGAAATTGTTGCACCAGAATATGGTTTGTTTTTAAAAATTGAAAAGTCAATAAGAGCAATATCTTTACCTTTTTCAATTTTGATGAAAACCATAATTCCAATAATTGTTACAACTGCCAGAACGATTGTAATGAAGCTTGTCCAGCCTAAAGCAGATCCATAAGTAATAAATATGTTCAATGCAACCATAGTAATAATAAAAACGATTAACCCAGAGTAATCGAATTTAAAAGCACCTGTTGATTCACCTTTACTTTCTGGCGTATCTTTAATGAGCCACATACCAAGTAAAGAGAATATAATAGAAAAGATGAAAATCCATTTCCAGCCCATATACGTTGCGATGGCCCCCCCTGCGAAGGAAGCTGCTCCTGAGCCGCCCCAAGATCCGATGGACCAGTAACTTAAAGCACGCTGACGTTCTGCACCTTCAAAATAAGCTTTCATGAGAGCGATTGTGGCAGGCATAATACATGCTGCTGATAATCCTTGAAGTACACGACCAATGATCAGTAAAACAGCTCCTTGTGTTAATACAAGGCACAGGGAGCCGATAACACTTAGGATTAACCCGATATAGGTCATTTTTTTTCGACCAATTTTGTCTCCTAGCCCTCCAGCAGCAACGATGAATAATCCAGAGAATAATGCACTTAAACTTATGGCAATGTTTAATGTGCCAAGTGAAATGCCTAAATCTTTTTGAACAGCCGGAACTACATTGACCATCGACTGTGCAAATAGCCAAAACGCAATAACCCCAAATACAATACCGATAATCATTTTATTTGTACCTTTATAACTAGTTGCTTCCATAGTTTTTCCTCCTAATATTAGGATCATAAAGTGGCTCTAGCATAAGCTGAATTTTTTGGTTCACATTTAATATTTGAGATTTACTGCAAAATTATCATAAAATGATATATAAAAATGCAATAATCCTTAGCTTTGCTAAAGAAACTTCTTTCTTGGAAAAAGGAGACAGCCCGGGGTTTTCTTATCTTTATAAGATGGTTATTACTAAATAGATGTTTATCTTAAAATAAAAAATCACACTGCTTTATACTTTGCAGTGTGATTTTATCTTATTCCCCTACTATTTTTGCATCCTTCAATATTTCTTCAGTTAATGTAATTCCTTGAAGCTCAGCTGCCTTTTTATTAATGACTAGCTCTAAGTTTTCAGGGAAGCCAACTGGGATCTCACTTGGCTTTTTACCGTTTAAAATGTCTAATGCCATTTTTCCAGTAGAATAGCCAAGGTCATGATAGTCTAGCCCGTATGAAGCAAATGCTCCACGCTTTACGGAATCGCCTTCTCCAACAAACATTGGAATTTTCTTCTCATTTGCTACTGTGATAACAGATTCAAGAGCTGATACAACTGTGTTGTCCTTTGGAATATAGAATACGTCCGCTCTTCCGACTAAAGATTCAGCAGCCTGCTTAACTTCTGAGCTTGTAGATACAGATGTTTCCACAGCTTCTAGTCCTATTTCTGCAATAACCTTCTTTGCGTTTTCTACGTTAACGACTGAGTTTGGTTCACCTGAGTTGTAGATAATCCCAACTTTTTTAGCATCAGGGATGAATTTTTTAATAGCATTGATTGTATTTTTGATGGCGTCTGGATGTGTATCGGATGTACCCGATACATTTCCGCCTGGATTTTCAAAGCTTTCAACTAGTTTCGCGCCAACAGGATCTGTAATCGCTGTAAAGAGAATTGGGATCTCGTTAGTAGATTGGACAACTGCTTGTGCACTAGCAGTTGCAATTGCTAGAATGACATCGTTTTGATCAGCCACAAGGTTTTGTGCGATAGACATATTATTATTCATATCACCTTGGGCATTCTGATAATCAAGCTTCAGATTTTTTCCTTCCTCATACCCAGCATCCTTAATTGCCGCTACAAAACCTTCTCGAGCTGCATCTAGTGACGGATGTTCTACTAGCTGAATAATTCCAACTTTAACTGTTTTCTCTGCTTCTTTACTGCCGCCGCCATCCGAGCTGCTACTATCGCTGTTACTGTTGCTACTGCTGCCCCCACTGCTGTTAGACCCACAAGCCGCAAGCACGAGCAACGTACAGCATACTAGGGTCATCCAAATTTTTTTCATGCCATTCCTCTCCTCTACTCTACTTGATCTTATTAAACACCGATTTCAAGTATTAATAATTGTTAATATTTCGATAATACCATGTCTTTCTACTTATAAACAACAGAAAATTGAAAAAATCTTTTGGGCTTTAAAGGGATAAAAAATAGAGTAATAAAAAACACCTCTGTTTAAACAAAGATGTTAGTTTAGGTTATTTTAGCCAATGATCGGGAAACTTTAAGGAAGGAGGTAATTTTGTGTGCCTATCACCATTAGCCGAATTCACCTGTGCTTGAGTGAGAAATAGGCTTCCTGTCACATTAGCACCGCTTAAATCAGCATCTCTTAAGTCGGCGCCGATAAAATCGGTCCATCTCAAATCTGCTTGTCGGAGGTCAGCGGCTATGAGCAAAGCCCCCCGTAAATTAGATCCTCTCAGATTGGCACCTTTTAGCTTTGCACCAATAAGATCTTTTCCTCTGATCCATTTATTTGGCTTTGGATTTTTTGAAGCTTTTGCACGAACTAGTTCACTTGTACGCAGAAGCAGCTCATTAATAAGTGCTCGATGAGCTGTTACATCTATGTCTAAAATAGACTTCGAATTTAGATAGGTAAGGTTTTCGGTTTTTTCAATGGCTGTTTGTAATTCATCGTAGATGGATCTTGTTTCTTCTAAACGAATTGCTTCATATAAGTAATAAAGCATTTCATGAAGCTGCTGCATGATCGGAAATACGTCAAACATTTCTTTAGCTAGAGCCGGCTTGCCCCGCCATTCATTTCCGCCATATGTCACCTGAGAAACCTTTTGCCCAGCACCAAAACATTCATAAACAGTGCAGCCTCGAAACCCATTTTCTCTTAGATTGCTATGAATGCTACAACGATAATCTGATTGTAGATTGGGACAAGGAGTACCCCCATCTTTATTATTTGCAAAATCTGCACACTTTGCATAAGGCAAAGCCACACAGCATAATGCAAAGCAATTTTCACAGTCTGCTTTTAAGCTTTTGTCATTCTTTAATAAATTTGACAAGACTTACACTTCCTTAGAAACGATTAATATTCCCAAGATTGTATAGGATAAATGAGATTGGGAACGCAGCAGTCTATTGTTACTAATGAGATGATCCGTTCGTGAATCGTTAGGCGTTAGAACGTAAAGCGTAAGTCGGTTCCGTTCGCTTCACCAGTTGTAAAATGTTTAAATACTTTGTTACCCACAAAGTAATGGGTCGCTAACACTTCCCAACTCATTTGGTGCATAAGCACCCATGAAGGTATTGGCACAATACCCTCAAAGCTACTTACGCCTCTAAATATTTACTTGCAAGTGGAACATCGATTTCAATAGTATAATTAACTCTATCAATTTTGCTAGACAGCAATTCCACTTGGCGTGATAGTTTATCAGATTGTTTTTTGAATTCAGCTGGATCAAATAAAGCAATTTGTTCCATTATGGCACCTGAATGGCGATGAACGGTGTATTCGCGCTTTTTAGTTGTCGCAAGGGTTTTGAAAAGATTAAGACGTTCCCGCAGCTGCTTTGCAGTTTCAATCGCACGAATCATTGAAATGGAACAGCCATCCCATTCAACCAAATTACTTAAATTAGCTTGTTGGACGATTTCTTTCAATTCCAGTAAATCGGACTGAACCTCAGATAATTCTTTCAAAACATCTTCCACTGATCGTTCAAATGGAGTGTAAGTCTCTCCTTTTGGAACCTCAATTACGTGAACAGTGAAAAACTCACCTTGCAATTCATTGACCTTTCTATGCAGACTAGAAAGTAAATTAATCGCCTGTGCTAATGTAATTTTCATTTAATCCACCCTTTCTTTAGAATATTCATATTATGTACAAGAGTTTTCTACGAATGATAGATGATCACTTTTCTTATTCATTTTTTATATTATTGATTTTAACCCATTTATCTACTAAAGTTCTCGAAAAATGATTTGATTTCCTGTTTATTTTTCAACATAATAACCGTTTTAGAATCTCTGGCTTGAAATTCCTGAATTCGCTCAACCATTTTTTTCTTTCGTGGACTATAAGTGGTCAATATAAATTTGATAAAATCCCAATCTATTTTTTCCTTGCATTCCTTTCCCATATCCGGACGGGTCCTTCCTATGTTCTTTATCCATCTTTTCAAAACACGGTACAAACAGATATGCAGTGGAAGTTCTAAGTAAATGATTGTATCTGCTCGTTCCGTACGAACGCCAAAGGTCGGCGTGTAGTTTCCTTCTATTATCCACTGATCTTGATTGACGATTTCCTGCTGAGCCTCCGAAAATTCCTCTATCGAAGCTTGTACCCAATTAGGTTTCCAAAAGAAGGCATCTAAATGATAAACATTAATATCCAGTACTTCCCCTAACCTACGTGCAAAGGTTGATTTACCTACCCCGGAAGAAACACCAATCACCATAATGCGTTTCACAACTAATTAGCCCCCCTTTGCGTTTGCCTTTGTCTTATCCGAATCATCATTAGGACCTTAATCTAATTCCAATATAAACCAAGTGAGCACCAGCAGATAGCACTTCTTTTAACTCCATTCCACATACTTTCGTCCTTCGATAATCCAATAAGGGAAAAAAAGCCGCCCATTTGGACGGCTTTTTGTTCAAGGTAATAAGCACATTACATCATAATGGTAAATTTATATTATTCTTTAAATAATTTTTTATTGAATTGGTTGATAGAGTTTTGATTTAGTCAATCAATCCTAAAAAGTTATTGCCAAGTATATATTCCTTTTGGTTATCAGGAATTTGAAGCAAATCAATCCAACTTTTCTTTGCCGAATAGTCATATTTATTAAACTTTTCCATTCCATATGGTCCATCGCAACCAAAAAGAACTTTACGATATCCTAAAGATTCCACTGCCTTCTTTACAATAGATGGATTAAGATAATCACTTGATGTGTCAACAAATACATTCGGTTGATCCTTAATGTATTTCCATAGTTTTTTCCAAAATGGAAGACCGGCGTGGGCATAAATTAATTTAAGTTTAGGGTAATTTTCAGGTAAATATTTATAGGATTCTGGTTCTGAAGATAGATGAATAATCATAGGTATGCCTTTTGATTCACACATAGCCGCAACTGGATCAAGTGCCTTAATACTATATTCATGCATGAACGGATGTGCTTTCACTCCAATAAAACTAGGTTTATTAAGATATAATTCTACTTCTTCCATTGATTCAGGAATCATTGGATTCACTGCTACCCAGCCTAGAAACCGGTCTGGAAATCTATCAATTGCAGCAGCAACAATATCATTGCTCGGCTTGGTAAAAATCTTGTATGACTTGCCGTAAAGTTTCAAATAGCCACCTTTTACTAGACCATCATAAATTTCGAGCCCAATTTGAGGCGCATTTAATATTAGATACCGGACTAAGCGTTGTAAAATTCGTTGAAAAGTGCTATCCAATTCGAACATTGTTTCGTTCATGGGAGCAATTAGTGCTGTTTTAGTTACATCATTTTTATCCATACCCTCTATCATTTTTTCTAAAGTCAGCATTGTTTCATCCACATGAAAATGGCAATCAACAATCATATTAATCCTCCATTTCAACATAGAATCTGGTCGATAAGATTACCTACTTTTATAAGTTAAAATTTATGAAATTTTTCGCTTGATTAGACTTACTTAATTTGCTAATACAACTGAGGAAGGTTCTTAAAAAATTCGAGGTGTTTTTTTTGAAAAGCACTGAAATTAAAGAGGCGGCTTTAAAATATTTTACAATTCGTATAGCATTTCGGTATAAGACATAACCATACTGCTAATCTCTGGATTGACTTTTTATCACGATTATTTCTTTAACCCTTCTAAAATTCCTCCTCTATCATTATTATTCTTCAGAAATAAAGAAAAGGCTTCCCGTAAGTTTACTCAACTCCTGGAAAACCTCTTGTTTTTATGTTCCTTTGAATTATTTTCTTTTGAAATGGCATTATAATTTTTCAGTTTTGAAAATGGTTTTTTCTTTTTTATGTACTTTTCATTAAGTACAATCACTTTTCCGTTTTCAGCAGTATTGTATTTTCGATATACAAATTTATATTTTTCAAATGCAAGGTGCCCCAAAATATAAATGGGTAAGATCATGAATAGGAGAATGACTATCTGCAGCATCCAATTGAATCCATTCCCACTGAAATAAATAGTCATTACAGCATTTACTACAAAAGCAGCCATTAAGATAATAATCACATTACATATATGAAAAGCGAACACATCTTTTTCTTCCCCGAACATCCGCTCTAGTTCAGACTTGATATAAAGTGTAACAAATATTGAAATCACAATGGCAATAAGGGTAACAAAATATGTAAGAACAGTGGACATTTTTTTCCGATCCCTTCACTTTCATAAATCCCCTAATATGAATGATATCACCATTGTAACACAAGAATTGAAAAAGAAGCTTATACACAATGCTTTATCCTCTATTGCTTTTTATACCCATCGATTTGATAGAGACTATTGAACATACGAATAAGAGCGTCTTAATAGGATAGAAAAAAGCTTTCAATTATAATGATGACTAGAATGCAAATAATTCTGCAGGAAAGTAGGACAATATATGCTATTTTATGTAATTGCAATCCTCGTTATTGTGATGGACCAGCTTTCTAAATATCTAATTCGTATTTACATTGACATTAATGAAAGATTTACATTGTGGGGAATACAATTCACACATATCGAAAATAGTGGGATGGCAGGAGGTTTATTTCAAGGCTATGCACGGCTCTTCGGAGTTGTCGCTGTGTTGTTCGTGATAGGTGTTTTATATTTTCGCAGAACTGGAGAATTTAATGGTGCTCTCATCGATAGTAGTTTTGGATTCCTAGTCGGAGGAGCCATTGGAAATGGCATTGATAGATTTTTATTCGGGCAGGTGACAGATTTTATCATTCGCTCTGGTGGAATTCTTAATTTGGCCGACCATGCTATCGAGATAGGGGTGTTACTGCTAATTATTTATGGAGTCATTAGCTGGTTGAGAAAAAGTAATAGATTCTCTTGGTAAAATGGAAATGGGTGCCTGACCCCATATAGCAATACCGTATTTGGGGTCAGAACTTTTTCAATCACCCTTCACGTTCCTTGTGGACGAGAGAATTTTTAAAACAACTCCCGTGCCAATAATCGATAAACATCTAGACGCTTCTCTTGTGAATGAGGAATGCTACAAATCATCGCTTCATCAAATCCATAGTGAGATTGCTCTTCTTGTAACAATGTTGCGATTTCATTTACTGCGCCCACTAAATGAATTTTACGATTTTCTTTAATGATCATGTGATCCATTTCCGTCAATGGATAATCACGGGCTTCTTCTGGTGTTAAAACTGACCCGATCCTGCCCCTCATAAACTGTAATCGCCAAATATCTTGAGGCTTTGCTTCAAATTCAGCTTCTTCTTTTGTTTCAGCTGTTGTCACCATATAAGAAACATTGATTTGCGGTTTCTCCATAAAAGCTGAAGGTTGAAAATTCCTTTTGTATGTATCTAAAATCTCTTTCGTCATTTCGCCATTGAAAAACTGTGCAAAGGAATAGCCTACACCTCTACGTCCAGCTTGAACAGCGCTATTGCCAGTCGACCCCAACAGCCAAGCTTCTGGCAAAATAACTTGGGAAGGTGTTGCGATTGTTTTATTATATAAGTCATCTTCGGGTACTTCATCGTTAATCAACTGCAGTGCTGTATCAAATTTTTCATACATATTATTTACCATTGGTTGGCGCCCTTCAGATAAAGCATAAATGGAATAGTTATCCCCTCCAGGAGCTCGACCAATACCAAAATCAATGCGGCCAGGTGAAAATGCACTTAACGTTTTAAACACCTCAGCTAGTTTCAATGGGGAATAATGCATCAACATCACTCCCCCGGTTCCGATACGAATATTTTTGGTTTTTGCAGCCAAATGTGCTGCCGACACTTCAGGAGCTGAACTTGCAAAAGTTGTGGTCGCATGATGTTCTGCCATCCACATTCGATAATAGCCTAATCCATCTCCTAAAACAGCCAATTCTTCCGCCTTTTTCAAAGCATCGGTAGCCGTATTCCCGCTTGTAATGGGGGCTTGATCCAATATACTTAATCTCATCCTATGAAACATCCTTTCTACTCGTTTATCCTATCAGCATATCGACTTTTTTGTCAGTCTGCCTATTTAAACTCATAAATTGTCGATATTTCCCCGGAAATTTGTTGAAATTTGAAATATATTGATTTCTTTTAATTGATTAGGTCGAGGGGGAAATTTTCAAAAGTATGAGATATCGCAATCTCTATTTCATTGGTTGCTTCTAATCTTTCTTTTTGTTGATTCACGAAGTCTTTGGTTGTATCGTCTTAGGGACTTGTTCGAATCGGGTAACGCTATAAGCGATCCGTTGTCTGATCGAACAAAGATACGCGGTTTGCTCTCTTTTAAGAACTTATATCCTTTCCACTCAAAAATGTGGCCATACTTTTGAATAGTGGGTGTCATGGAATAAAATGCTCGTTCATTCGATGTATATTATGTCACATATGAAATTCCCTTTTCTACAAGATGAAGGTTCTGAGGATTTTTTCGAAAGAGTATATCGCCCAGCGATACGAATCAAAAAAAGAACTGACCAGTTCCTTTCTTGAGGAACACTATTAAGGACATGATGAACTGTTGGAGCTGGGAAACCTTTATTTTAAACTTACACATATCGCTAATCAGCTGGATATCACTTCACAAGTGACTGAGAGTTTATTGGTTCATTCTAATCATTTTTTGTTGATTCATAAGGACTTTAGCTGTATCGTCTAGGAACTTGTCCGTATCGCGTAGCGCTATAAGCACTCCAATGTCAGATTGAACAAAGATACGTCAATCGCCATCTTTCAAAAACTCATATCCATTTCGCTATAAGATTTGGCAATACTTTCGAACAGCGGGAGCAGCAATCCCAACTTCTTCTTCCACTTCCTTTGAAGAGAACGCTCGTTCATTAGGTTGTATATCACGTCGCATATCGGACCTCCTTTTCTATTAAATATGAAGGTTTTTAGATTTACTTGCAAGTTATATCGCCCAGCGATACGAAACAAACCTTCTTAAAAGTCTAATGACTTATGAGAAGCTTCTTTTTTGGTAAGGCGTTATTACATCATGCCAACCTTTAGGATGTTCTTTCCTATCCGTTCACATAGTCGTAATGTATTAGGCAATAAAAAGCTATAAATGACAGTAGTTTTTATGAATATAAAAAGAGTCAAATTACGCAAGTAGTGTAAAAAAACTTGCATAATTTAGGCTCTTTATTTTTATTCCGTATTGTGTTAAAGCCCCCGATAGCAAAACTGGCCTCCACCTCTTGGATAGGCATGACGAAGGAATGAAAGGGCAAGTAGCCCCATTAAGACATATGAGGGAAAGCCTCCAGAGGTGTCGTGGAGAATGTATATCATAAAGTAAATCATGGAGTTTTATTATACTCCCTTATTTCATTATGCCTTCACTTGCATATATCGTATCAGTCCTCCCCTTCATTTAGTTCACTACTAATTATTAAGTTGTATGAAATCCTGCGGATAAGCGAGTATTCGGGAGAATGTCGTTATTATACTGAGGGCGTTTAAGTACAATTATTTAAAAACTCTTTATATTAGGAATGTATGGTATCTGCATCTCTTGGTTTCTCCAAAATTGATATAATTTTACAATTTTTTTACACTACTATTTTAAATAGAATGCTATTCTAGTATCGACAGGCAGTCGGTCGATAACGAGGGGTGTGAAAATGAGAGTTGTCAAAAAGGCTGAGGAGCGCAGGAACGAAATACTGGATGCTGCAGATGAGCTTTTCGGTCAAAAAGGATTTGACGGGACAACGACAAAGGATATTCTCGATAAGGTTGGAATTGCGCGTGGAACGCTTTACTATCATTTTAAGTCGAAAGAGGATCTTATGGATGCGTTGATTGAACGCTATAATAACCATCTTTTAGGCGTAGCAAAGGAAATTTCCAAGGACAAACGAATCCCTATAATCGAGCGTATCGTTCTCGTTGTATTGTCCATGAACCTAAGGGGTGGAAGCAATAAGGAAATAATGGAGCACATTCATAAGCCACAGAATGCTCTTATGCATCAGAAAATACAAAAGGTCATTATTAACGGTATTACGCCAATTATGACGGAAATAATCCAAGATGGCATTGAACAGGGGATGTTCCAAACACCGTACCCATACGAGTGTATGGAAATGGTTGTGACCTATATGAATACCGTTTTTGATGATGATATGGTTGAAATGACTGCCGAGGAGCGTGCTTCACGGATTCATGCGTTTATTTTCAATTCAGAAAGACTTCTCGGAACTGAAAATGGAAGTTTAATGGAAGTTATCCAGATGTTTGACGGCGAAGAATAGGCCTCAGAATTCCATTATTGATAATAGGAAAAAAGCATAAAACAGAGGTGACTTATGTATAACAGAATAATTCGCAACGACATGTTAAAGAGCAAAGCAATAACACTGACTACCATGATATTTGTCGCTGCAGCAGCTATGCTTGTTTCACTCGCAGCGATTCTCGTTATCAATCTGACGGGAGCGCTGGATACACTTATGAAAAAGGCTGAAACGCCACATTTTATGCAGATGCATTCGGGTGAAATCGATTTGAATCGGCTTACATCCTTTGCTGAGCAAAATAACAACGTCAAAGAATACCAGGTAGTTGAGTTTCTAGGCATTGACGGCTCGCAGATTATTTTAGGCGATAATTCGCTTACGAATAGTGTTCAGGATAACGGCTTCAGCATACAGAACGAAAAATTCGATTATCTTCTTGATCTTAATGGCAACATCATCAACGTATCTGACGGCGAGATTTATGTTCCAGTGGCCTATATGAAGGACAATACTACAAAGGTCGGTGACAAGGCCGTAATAAGTGGGAAGGAATTTACTGTTACGGGATTTCTCCGTGATTCGACCATGAATT
Organism: Bacillus sp. JJ1532; assembly: GCF_036965085.1. Classification (NCBI taxonomy): domain Bacteria; kingdom Bacillati; phylum Bacillota; class Bacilli; order Caryophanales; family Bacillaceae; genus Bacillus; species Bacillus sp. JJ1532. The sequence continues at coordinate 32,621 of NZ_JBALOW010000071.1, read as the reverse complement.
CATCACTCTCCGCATCGAAGCGATTTCTTGTAAGCAGCAAGGATTTCGCGGAAATAAAAGACCTTGGAAGTATTGAGTATTTGATTGAGTTTAGATTAAAGGATTACTCAGGCCTCGGCGAATTTGAAACAGCTTACGCTTCCGCAGGTCTTGAAGCAAACGGACCAACGGTTACCTTTATGCTTTTCAAAACGATGAACGCCATTTCAGACGGGATGATGATTGCAGTTATTTTTCTTGTAAGCGCACTTGTCGTTGCAATTGCATTTATGAGCATACGCTTTACCCTCCTTGCGAAAATTGAAGACGACTACCGTGAAATTGGTGTTATGAAAGCAATAGGGCTTCGTCTTTCCGACATAAAGAAGATTTATCTTGCGAAATATGCAGCTATTGCAGCGGCAGGTAGTATTCTTGGGTTTATTCTTTCGCTTATGATCCAAGGTATGCTTCTTGAAAATATACGTCTTTATATGGGCGAAAGCGAAAATTCTTCTTTTGCCTTAGTTTTAGGAATCATTGGCATATTGCTTGTATTTCTTGCAATTGTTACTTATGTAAACTTAGTTTTGAAACGCTTTCGAAAAATTTCCGCTGCGGAGGCTATACGTTTTGGTACTTCACAGGAAAAGAAAGCTGATGCTAAGCGTTTTACCTTAATTAGAAACAGACTGTTTAGCACGAATATTTTTCTCGGAATTAAGGATGTTCTCGCAAGAAAAAGACTTTACGCCACAATGCTTGTGGTACTGGTGATTTCAGCCTTTATTATTATTGTTCCACAGAACCTATACAACACGATTTCCTCAAAAAGCTTCATTCAATATATGGGGATTGGGAACTACGATCTGCGCATTCAGACCAATAACCTTGATAAAACCGGTGAAATTGTAAAGACGATTGAAAACGACAGGGACGTTTCAAAATATGCTGTTCTGACAACAAAGATTTTTAAAGTAAAAACGAGTAATGGGTCAGAGGAAAACATAAAAGTTGAACACGGTGACCATTCGGCATTTCCTATAGAGTATTCTGAGGGCAGAGCGCCTACTACAGAAAACGAAATCTCACTATCGACTATAAATGCTGATGAGATGAGCAAAAAGGTCGGTGATGTCATTACGCTGGTAATGGAAGGAAAGGAGCGAGATTTCACGGTAAGTGGAATTTATTCCGATGTTACCAATGGTGGCAAAACCGCAAAGGCAATATTCACCGACAATTCGGCGAATGTCATGTGGACCATTGTCTGTGTTGAACTTTCAGATAAATCCCTCGTTGACAGTAAGGTTGTAGGATACTCGGAAGAATTTGATTTTGCAAAGACTTCAGATATCGATGAATTTGTTTTGCAGACCCTCGGCTCGACAATAAGTTCCGTCAAAACGGCTTCCTACGCAGCAATTGCGGTTGCACTGGTCATAGCGGTACTGGTTACATTGTTGTTCATGAAAATGCTTGTTGCCAAGGATAGATATTCCATTGCCGTTATGAAGGCGTTCGGTTTTACAAACTCTGATATTAAGGTGCAATATGTTTCCCGTTCGGTTTTCGTTTTGATTGTCGGAATTGTTCTTGGCACACTTCTGGCAAATACAGTCGGAGAAATGCTTGCGGGTGCAGTAATCTCCTCGTTTGGAGCATCAACGTTTAACTTTGCAGTCAATCCGCTATCTGCGTATCTGATAAGTCCATTGATGATGATATGCGTGGTGCTTATTGCAACAGTGATTGGCACAACACGAGCAGGGCAAATAAAAATATCCGAAAATATAAAGGAGTAAGGATATGAATAAGATTATTATTGGTGATTATATAGTTAAATCCTTCGGAGAGGGAATTGAGCAGCGAAATGTTCTCGACGGAGTGTCTGTAGAAATAAACGAGGGCGAGTTCGTTTCGGTTATGGGACCTTCTGGCTCTGGAAAATCGACACTAATGTTTGCACTCAGTGGGATGGATGGTATTAATAGCGGAAAAGTTGTTTTTGACAACAAAGATTTATCGGCAATCGGGGAGAAGCAGCTTTCAGATATGCGCCGAACAGAAATGGGATTTATTTTTCAGCAGCCGACTATGCTAAAAAACCTAAACATTCTTGACAATATCATCCTTCCGTCAATAAAGGGCAATAGAAAGAACACCGTAAAAATTTTGAAAAAGGCAAGAAACCTTATGGAAAGAGTAGGTATTTCAGAGCTTGAAAAGCGTGATATTACCCAGGTTTCGGGAGGACAGCTTCAGCGTGCGGGAATATGTCGAGCACTTATGAACAATCCGAAAATCATCTTTGGAGATGAGCCTACAGGGGCGCTCAACTCGAAGTCTGCTCAGGAGATTATGGATATTTTATCCGAGATTAACTCAGATGGTACTGCAGTTATGCTTGTGACCCATGATGCAAAGGTTGCAGCAAGGACGGAACGTATTATGTTTATGCGTGACGGAAATATCGTAAGCGAAATGAAACTGCCAAAATTTGATGGTTTGGATATAGATGGCAGGGTCGAGAAGGTAACAGCGAAAATGTTGGAAATAGGAATATAAGCTTTTAAAAGATGTTTGTGGTCTTCACTGAACCACAAACGTCTTTTTGCATTTCGCTAGCACGGAATCAATGTTTGTGTATGAAGCAAGTGCATGAATCATTAAATTACTATCCTTTTTCTGATTGAACAAAAATACGCGGTTTGCTCTCTTTTAAGAACTTATATCCTTTCCACTCTAAAATGTGGCCATACTTTTGAATAGTGGGTGTTGCAATCCCTTCCATGGAAGAAAATGCTCGTTCATTCGTTGTATATTATGACACATATGAGATTCCCTTTTCTTTAAGATGATGGTTCTGGGGTTTTATTAAAAGAGCATATCGCCCAGCGATACGAATCAAAAAAAGAACTGACCAACTCTTTTCTTGAGGAACAATATTAAGGACATGCTGAACTGTTGGAGCCGGGAAACCTTTGTTTTAAACTTACACATATCGTTTATCAGCTGGATATCAATTCACAAGTGGCTGAGAGTTCATTGGTTCATTCTAATCATTCTTTTTGTTGATTCATAAGGACTTTAGCTGTATCGTCTAGGGACTTGTCCATATCGGGTAACGCTATAAGTACTCCGATGTCGGATTGAACAAAGAAACGCGGATTGCTCTCTTTTTAGAACTCATAACCATTTCACTCTAAAATGTGGCAACTACTTTTGAACTATGGGTGTTTCATTCCCACTTCATTACACAATTACGCTTAAAAATCTTAAACAGTCACCTTATTTTCGGAATATGGAGAAAAGCCCTCCCCATTTTTCTTTAGGCTTTTGTATCGCTTCTTCTAAACGTTTATTAAAGTCATTTTGTGAACTCCATTCTTTTTTCTGTTCATCCCGCATATTTTGTATTTCTTTTTGCAAGAGTTCACTTTTTTGTTTTTCTTGTTGCAGCAATGTTTCGTAATGGATATTTTGTTGTTCGGTTAATTTTTCAATTTTAGAATTAGTTTTTTGAGCTGAATTTCCAATGCTAGAACTAATAACATGATGATCTTGCTGAAGTCGGGAAACCTTTGTTTTAAGATCTGACATATCGTTCGTCAGTTGAATATTCATTTCACGTGTAGCTGCGAGTTCATTGACTAAAAACGTTAAGACCTCTTTTAATTGATTGGGGTCATGAGGTAAATTTTCATATGTATCGGTTATCGCAATCTCTGTTTCATGCGATCCTTCTAATCTTTCTTTTTGTTGATTCACAAGGTTTTTAGCTGTATCGTCTAGCGGCTTGTCCGTATCGCGTAGCGCTATAAGCACTCCAATGTCAGATTGAACAAATATACGTCGATCGCCATCTTTCAAAAACTCATATCCATTCCGCTCTAAGATTTGGCCATACTTTCGAACAGTGGGTGTTGCTATCCCAACTTCTTCTGCCACTTCCTTAGTTGAGAAAGCTCGTTCATTCGGTTGTATATCACGTCGCATATCGGACCTCCTTTCCTATTAAATATGAAGGTTTTTAGATTTATTTGCAAGTTATATCGCCCAGCGATACGAAGCAAAAAGAGCTGATCTACACCCTTTTTGAAGAATCCGAACTCATCTTCTTAATTCTAAGCTTGTTATTTGTGTATTAGATAGCAGTGTTAGCTGGTCCATCATGTATTCCTTGCTGTAGCTGAAATTTGATTTTATCCAATAGTGGAATAGGCTAAGTGTTGCCTTTGTTTGATAATGGATAAAAATATCATAATTTAGATTGTCTTGCGGTGATTTCGTCTCTATATAGATTTTTTCTGTAAATATTTGATGGAATAATTTTTCTAGCCGCTTCTCAAAGTCCCTGTGACTCATAGATAAAGCGTAGAATGCTTGCTTATGGTCTTCAAAATATTGAAAAATCACTTCTGTAGTTGGGGTGAGCTTGTCAACGTTAATTTTGTTTTGATGACTAAAAGCACGCAATATCGCATTTTCAAAGCCAGCTAAGAGCTCGAAAAGCATTTCCTCTAGAAAATCCTCCTTATTTGAAAAATGTGTATAAAATGTCGCCCGATTAATGTCAGCCTCATCTGTAATCATGGATACGGTAATTTCATGTTCTTCATAATTTTTCATCAGTTGGAGGTAAGCATTTTGCAAGGCTGTCCTTGTCCGCTGCACTCTTCTATCCCGCTTCATGAACATCCTCCTTACAAATAATCAACAATTCTATTATAACTGTTGTTTAAACATCATTGAAATGATTTGTGTTTATCGGCTTTTCTCCTCTAAATGATACAGTAAATATGAGAGACAAGCCTTTTTTATGATTTTGTGAAAGGGCTTACTGATACTAGGAGGGATTTAAATTGGCAGAAAAAATGAAAGCAGCCGTTTGGTATGGAAATAAAGATGTTCGTGTAGAGGAAAGAGATGTCAAGCCAGTTAGAGACAATGATGTAAAAATCAAAGTCAGCTGGTCTGGTATTTGTGGAACAGATTTACATGAATATGAAATTGGACCTATACTTGTTCAGGTTGACAAGCCAAATCCTCTAACAGGAGAAAAGGCACCACTCGTATTAGGGCATGAATTTTCAGGTGTTGTTGAAGAAGTAGGTAAAAGCGTAGAAAAGTTCAAAAAAGGTGATCGTGTTGTTGTGAATCCTGTCGTTACTTCAGGCAACCATTCACCAGAAATAGATAGATACTATCAGTTTTATTCTGCGGGACTTCATACTGATGGTTCCTTCGCTGAATTTTTTGTAGCAAATGAAGAAAATGTAGTTCCAATTCCAGATAGCTTATCCTTGGAAAAAGCTGCATTAGTAGAACCACTTTCTGTAGCTGCTCAAGCGGTGAAGGAAGCAGAAGTGAAAGAAGGTGACTCAGTAGCTGTATTTGGTGCTGGTCCAATCGGTTTATTCACAATCGTTGCAGCCAAAGCAGCAGGTGCCAAGGATATTTTAGCATTTGATTTGTCTGATGAGCGTTTAGCAAAGGCAAAAGAGGTTGGAGCTACTGAAGTATTAAATACGAAAGAAAATGATGCTGTTGCCTTTATTAAAGAAAGATATCCAAATGGTGTAGATGCATCACTTGAGGTTGCAGGTGTGAAACCGACATTTGATTCAGCAATCAAATCTACAAAACCTAAAGGAAATGTTGTTGTTGTAGCCATCCATGCGCGTGATTTTGAATTTAACCCCATCACATTAATGACATCCGGGGTAAAATTATCTTCTTCACTTGGCTATGAACATGAAACATTTAAAAAATCAATTGAAATTTTAGGTGATGACAATAACAATGTTAAGCCAATCATGACGAAGAAAATTAAGCTAGTTGATATCGTCGAAGAAGGATTCCATACTTTGTCTAGTGACCTGTCACAAGCCAAAATCCTTGTTGAAATCGGTGGAGAAAAATAATAAAAGCAATATCAAAAGCTGCGTGAGAAAATATTCTCCGCAGCCTTTTTAATAGGATGAATTTTACGATTTTCTTTAATGATCATGAGATCCATTTCTGTCAAAATTCACAAGGCCTTTATTTTTAGCGTCTAGGAACTTGTCCGTATCGGGTAACGATATTAGCAATCCGATGTCGGATAGCGCAACGATACGCGGATTGCTCCCTTTTAAGAACTCATATCCGTTTCACTTTACAATAAATTAACATAAAATTCATTGTGTTTTTTCAAAAGTCTTGCCATCCCCTATTGCATTAGTCCTAATTTCACTTTGCTTCTTATAAAAACCATTAAAAACATACCAATTATTCATACAATATTTAGAGCCAATTACTCATTTTTTTTAGATATCTAGAACATTTACATTTTCATAACCTTCAATTTACACACCCTACTTATACTTTAAGAGAAATTAAGAGATTAAACAAAAATCGGAGGATTGAAAATGAAAAAAGCAAAATATGTCGCTCCATTATTAAGTTTAGCAGTTTTATTTCCTACAGCTGCGAATGTATTAGCAGATTCTAATAAAAACATCCCAGTTGAAAAAGTAGAGTTTATTGGAATGGCTGCACCTGACACGAATGAAGAACGTTCCAAAATGTACAGTGAGGCATCTGTTAAGGTTACATACAAAAATGGTACTCAAGAAACCCTGCCGCTAGAGTACAAATCCTTGTTTACACCTGGCGATGAAATTAACGGAAAAATCGCAGGTGCAACATATGATGTAAATGGAAATATGATAACAAAGGCTGATGGAACACCTTATATTTCTTCATCTCCAGATAGCAACACACTTTTAAAGGTAAATGGAAAAATATATATGGTGAATCATTATGAAAGTATCCCTTCGAATCAAGTGGGAAACATGCCGGAAACAATGATGTTAAATACAATCGAACAAAATAAGGAAACAGGAGAATTAACAGTAACTGATATGATTCCAATTGATTTTTCTTCTGATGGCGGAATTTGGACTCCTTGTGCAGGTTCTTTATCTCCTTGGAATACACATTTAGGAAGTGAAGAATATGAGCCTGACGCAAGAGCACATGAGGCAAATCCTGAAAAATCTTCCGTTACTCAGTTTGCACGTAATTACTATCAGGATCCAACAGCCATCGGTAATCCTTATCTTTATGGCTATGTTCCGGAAATCTCAATTGATAATAAAGGAAAAGCAACTGCGGTAAAACACTATAGCATGGGACGGCTTTCCATTGAAAATGTAAAGGTAGCACCAGATAATCGTACTGTTTATTTTGGGGATGATGGCAGCTACACGATGGCATTTATGTATATTGCTGATAAAGCAAAAGATTTATCGGCAGGCACTTTATATGCGGCTAAATGGATTCAAACAGGTGAAGAAAATGGCGGGTCTGCGAAGTTAGAATGGATTAAATTAGGACAGGCTACTGATCAAGAAATTAAAGAATTAGCACAAAGCACTAAATTCAGCGATATGTTTGAGACGACTACAGATGCGGAATACGCAAAAGCAAATGGATTCACAAGAACAAAAGCAGGTGGCAGAGATGAGTGGTTAAAGGTTAAATCTGGAATGGAAAAAGCAGCAGCCTTCCTAGAATCCCGCCGTTATGGGGCCATCCAAGGAGCAACCGCTGAATTCAACAAAATGGAAACAGTCGAAATGAATAAGGCAGATAATAAAATATATATGACCATGTCTACAATAAGCGGTGGAATGTTAGCTAACCCTAATGATCCTACTGATGATATCCAAGTCCCTAAAATCAACGCTGGTGGAATCTATGAAATGAATTTAGCTGAAAATCAAAAAGACCGAGATGGAAATAAAATTAACAGTAAATATGTAGCAAATGAAATGGCTGGTCTGATAATGGGAGAAGACCTTCTTGTAAAAGATGCCGATGGCAACAAAGCAAACGTTGATAAAATTGCTAACCCTGATAACATTGTATACTCTGAAAAAATGAGAACTTTATTTATTGCTGAAGATAGCGGCAATCATGTCAACAACTTTGGCTGGGCATATGATGTTGATACTAAGAAATTGTCACGTATTCTTTCCGCTCCTGATGGCGGAGAAGTAACAGGTATCCAAGCAATTGATAACTTAAATGGTTTTACTTATTTAATGGCAGGTTCTCAAAATCCAGGTAATGTAGGTTATATTTCTGGTCTGCCTTCTCTAGGCAATAACGGAAAAGATATAAAAGATAATAATTAACTTTCTATTAATATCATTTTTTATGGAAACCTATCTAACTTTTTTTGATAGGTTTCCATTTTTTAATAACATCCATCAGTTAATAAAACTTAATAAGCAAATTTCAACCAATAGAAAAGACTACCTCCTCTATTTTAGAAAGTAGTAATTTCTATTTTGAACAGTTGTGCAACTTATGAAAAGCCTCAGATAATACTTTTTCTTTTATTTGTTTAATAAATACTTAACTTGCTGCCATTTCTTCTTTCCTGAAGAGAAAACGATCCTTGTTTTACAACAGATCTGTTCATACCAAAGAGATTCAACATGTAGGGCATACGGACATTAGTACAACAAAACAATGAACATTTATGCACATTTGACTGCCAATATATAAGAAAAAGGCCTCCCACCAGTTCAGTAAACTTCTGAAAGACCTTCTCTGAAATGCTTAGAAAATTTATCTATCTCTTTCCTTTATCATAAATTTCACCTAATGCTCTCGGAGCGCGATTTGATTTAGAGAAAAAGATTAATAACAATAACGTTAATACATACGGTAAAATCATGAATAAATCGGTGAAACTACTTGGTAATGCCATTGACTGAGCAATATATGCTCCACCAGATTTTGCAAAACCAAATAATAGACAAGCAGCTAAAGTAGGGAGAATCCTCCAATTACCAAAAATTAATGCAGCAATGGCTAAGAATCCATATCCCATATAAATATTTGAAGAAAAGTTAGCTGAAATGGAATAGGCAAAACAAATGCCGCCTAGACCTGATAATAGACCCGATATTAGAACCGCAGAAAACCTAATTTTCGATACATTTACACCTGCTGCATCAACTGATTGAGGATTTTCCCCGCTCGCTCTTAGGCGCATGCCAAATTTAGTTTTATATAAAAGATACCAAGCAAAAATAGCAATCACTACGATAATCACTTCGAACGGATACATATTCGTAAAGACCGCACCAATCACTGGGATATTGCCTAAACCTTCAATCGTAAACCGCTCCGATACACCTAATCGAAACTTGTCCGAAGCCGCTCCAAATACAAGTGCATTTATTTGTGTCGTTAAGAAAGTCGTTAATGCTAACGCTAAAATATTTATCACGACACCACTGATCACTTGATTGGCTTTAAACTTAATACATAGCACAGCATGAATAATGGAAAAAGTCATCCCGCCAATCATCGCAAATAGTAACGCCACATAAAATAGACCTTGAATATCTGTACCGGTAGCATTTGCGATTAAAATAGCTGACAGCGCTCCGATGAATGCTCCAAAACCTTGAAAGCCCTCAAGTGCTAAATTGATAATACCGCTCTTTTCACTATATATTCCGCCTATTGCCAAAATAAAAAGAGGCAGAGCAAAGGATAATCCATCAATAATTATTGTATCCATTAGGATTCACGCTCCTTTCGATCCACTTCTTTTTCCTTCAGGCGTCTGACTTTATATTTCATGTATTCACCACATGCACTAATCAATAGGATTAACCCAATGATAACAGAAGAAATTTCTTGTCTAATTCCAGACTGTGAACTCATATACGTGCTTCCTTGATCGATAATTGATACTAAAAATGATGAAAAAATAACACCAATTGGATGGGAGTTTCCTAATAGTGATACAGCAATTGAATCAAAACCGATACTTGATAATACTTTTGGCTGTATGGAAGAAAAATAACCTAAATAATAAGTGACACCTGCAAGACCAGCCAAGCCTCCTGATATAACCATGGCTAAGACTGTATTTCTTCCAACATTAATTCCTGAGTATTTTGCTGCATTACGGTTGGAACCTACCGCTTTAAGTTCAAAACCAACTACTGTTTTGTCCATGACAAACTTTACTAAAATAGCGGTAATGATGGCTAATATAAAGCCCAATGGAATATCCATTTTCAAGTTGGCTATTTCTACATTTACTAAAGTTAATCTTGCTGCTTCTGAAATATATTTAGATTGTCTTGAAACAGGATCTATATAGTACATCTGAATAAAAAAGCTGATGACATATTGGGCAGTATAATTTAACATAATCGTAGATACGACTTCATTAATGTTAAATTTATATTTTAACCACCCTACTAATCCTCCTATTAATCCTCCAGCGACAAATCCGATTATCAAAACAAGCGGCTTTGCGATTATGGCATCTAAACCACTATAACCAACTATAATCGTCGCTATAAAACCAGAGACGAGCATTTGACCGGAAACCCCAATATTAAATAGACCCGCTTTAAAAGCAACAGCAACTGCCAAGCTTGCAAACACAAGTGGGGTCATGGCATTTAGCAAAATCAAAAAGTCAGTTAACATGCTCTTATAGCCAGCATAAGAAGGCTTAGGCAAGATTCCTGCCCCTTGGAATAAGTTATAAAATGCCTGTAAGGGATTTTTGCCAATTAATAGGATAACAACAGCCGCAGCTATAAAACTTATGATTATGGATATTAATGGAATGGTGATAGGCTGCCATTTCTCATTTCTTATTGGTCGAATAAGACTATCACTTAAGTTTTTTTTCCTTTTATCTTTACTCATGCTTTGCCCCCATCATATATTCGCCGACTTCATTCGTTGTTAAGGATTCACTGCTAGCATTTTTTTGAAGTTGGCCATTATATATAACTCCAATGGTATCCGCTACATTCATAATTTCATCTAATTCTAATGAAATAAGTAAGATCGCTTTTCCTTTATCTCGTTCTTGAATCATCATTTTATGAATATTTTCAATCGCCCCAATATCTACTCCCCGTGTTGGCTGAACGAAAATCATAAGCGGCGATTGTAACTCGATTTCGCGAGCAATAATGGCTTTTTGCTGATTACCGCCACTCATCGAACGAACTTGCGTCTTAATACCTTGTCCACTTCTAATATCATATTTATCAATCAAATGACTGCCAAATTGCTCAAATTCCTCTTTATTTAAGATTCCCTTACTAGAAAAGGGCTCCCTATAGTACTGCTTTAATGCTAAATTAGTTGATAAATCAAAATCCAAAAATAGTCCAAAGCTTTGTCTATCTTCAGGTATATAAGATATTCCCGTTTCTGTTCTGTTTCTTATACTTTCACTCGTAATGTCCTTACCCTCGAGGAGTATTTTCCCACCGCTAACCTTTGTTAATCCAGCAATGGCATCCGCTATTTCAACTTGACCATTATCTGCGACTCCAGCAATTGCAAATATTTCGCCGCTGCGGATGGTAAAGGATACATCTTTCACTACTTCAAATCCATCTTCATTTTTAACAGTTAGATGTTCTACCTTCAATACTTCCTCTTTAAACTGAGCTGGTACTTTTTCAGATTCAAAACTAACCTCTCTACCTACCATTAATTGAGCCATAAGATTAACCGATGTTGTCTTTACATCCAACACATCAATTAATTTACCTTTGTTCAATACAGCACATCGATCGGCCACTTTCTTAATTTCTTCTAGCTTATGTGTAATTAATATGATTGTTTTTCCACCGTTTCGCAGGCCTTCGATTATACCGAGCAAGTAATCAATTTCTTGTGGCGTTAAGACTGCAGTCGGTTCATCAAAAATAAGGATTTCTGCTTCACGATAAAGCACCTTCAAAATTTCTACCCGTTGCTGCATCGAAACAGTAAGATCAGCTATCCTTTTCGTAGGGTCCACTTCTAAACCAAATTTTTTAGACAGTTCTTCAATTTTACGATTGGCATTTCGAATATCTACGTATGGAAAGAGACCTGCGAATTTTTTCATAGGCTCTACACCTAATATGATATTCTCTGTAATCGTATAATCAGGGACTAACTTAAAATGCTGATGGACCATTCCAATGTTAAGCTTTGCCGCATGGTTCGGTGAACTAATTTGTACTTTATCTCCCCGAATATAAATTTCTCCTTCATCCGGTTCATACATTCCACTCAAAATACTCATCAGAGTTGATTTACCTGCACCATTTTCTCCAAGCAAGGCAAAAATTTCTCCTTTTTTAATACCAATGGATACATCATCATTCGCTACTATTCCAGGAAATCGTTTGGTTATATGTTTCATTTCTACAATATAATCAGACATCTTTCGTCTCCTTTATCAGGAAAAATAATTTAAAAGAAGTTCATCATTCCCTAGTTTTACTTAAATTAGGAAATGATAAACTTCTAATGGTTCATTTCATTACTTTTTTCTATTTTAATGTTATAACCCTGGAAACTTTTCTGGAGTATGGCCATTAAAATTAGATGCAGGTACAATTTTACCTTCTTGAACTAACTTGTAAGCTTCATTCATTTTACTAAGTGCATCCTCTGATAATTGATGACGGCCTTCTTCTTTTATAAAACCAGTTGAATCTGTATCTGCATAAAGAACGACATTTCCACCTTTAAAGCTTCCGTCAGCAACAGAATTTAATACCTTTTCAATATTCATAGCCATGAACTTTACCGCAGATGTTAATACGATATTTTCAGAACCGTTTACACCTTCATCAAATTGGTCAACATCCACACCAACTACTTTAACATCGCCTTTAGCTTCCTTAACTGCTGTGAATACCCCATTACCAGTACCACCTGCAGCAACAAAGATGATATCTGCACCTTGTTTCATTAACGCATTTCCAATAACTTTACCAGTTGCTTCATCTGCAAAAGATCCTGCGTAGTTACCACCCACATCAGCACCAGTTACATCCGTCCCAGCATAACCTGATAATTCAACCATTTCAACATTTTTTCCATATACTGTATTTACATAATTTACACCAGATTCAAAGCCAAATTGATAATTTACATTTGAAGGATAAGCTATCCCATTTACAACCGCTACTTTATTCGATTTTGTTTCAAGTGCTGCAGCCATTCCTGCAAAAAAGCCACTTTCTTGTTCAGCGAAATTCATCGCATATACATTATCGAATTCTTTTTGATCCCCTACAGGTGCAGGCTCTGAGTCATTTAAAATAAAAATTTTATCAGGATTTTCTACAGCAATACTAGAAACTCCAGCAAATTGAAACCCAGGTGTGATAATAACATCATAATCTGCCACAATATCAGCAACAGCTTGTATAGACGCTGCAGGATCGCCACTTTCTTCTCTAACAGCCTTTACTGTTGCTGTTGGATGCTTTTCAATAAAGCTCAAAATACCTTTATAGTTATCTTCATTAAAGCTGGCATCATCAACGCCTGATGGGCTTGTTACAATGGCAATTTTTAACCCTTCTTCACCTTTTCCAGACTTAGCTTCATTGTCATTAGCTGAGTCATTTCCGCATGCTGCCATTACTGCAGTCATTAAAGCTATAAATAATATCATTACAATTTTCTTTGTGCTTTTTGTCATTGAAATAATCCTCCTAAGTTAATCATATTGAATTGCCGTTTGTGTAAAAATAAAAAGCACCGAGTTACACCGGTGCTTGACTTTAGGAAGGTAGATAATGGAGTTTATCTCCATATTTATATACACAACCTCGTAGTCAAGCTATTCATGGTAGCTTGGTAGAAACTTTTGGGCCACATCCCCAATATTATACGAGAATAGCATTAAATTTATACTAAATCATAGTAACACCTGAAATTCCAACAGTCAATAAAAACACGAATACTTTTTTAAAATAAATCATTAATGTTCGGAAATTGAGTGAGTAGTGCGAATTATTAGCTAAAAATAAAAAGTATTGATAACCACAATCCTTGTTGCAATCGATCAGGAAATATAATAAAAAAACAAAAAGCCGCGTGAGAGTCTATTCTCCGCAGCCTTATTAATATAGTGGGGCAATAGAACGTGTCCCAATTTTCCCAAAATACTTTATTAGCATAATAACTAAGCTTTAATTTTCCATTAAGACGGGTGCTCGGGACTTTCTGAGTAATCTTATCTTACAGTCATATTCAACAGACATAGAGACATACATGTCAAAAGGAAATTTTCCAATAAAAAAGGCCTCTCAAAAGTCTAATGACTTATGAGAAGCTTCTTTTTTTCTGGTGAGGCGTTATTACATCATTCCGCCCATTCATTTCGTAATTTAATAAGAAGAAATACTTTTAAAAAAGCCGCATTTTATCACTGTTTTCTCATTTTACTTTTAATATTTTCTAATAAAAATAAAATGTCAGGAGGACAAACAGGAGGACAAACACTTTAATCAAAAGCCACCTCTATTAAAGAGGGGACTCGAACTAATGATAGCTGGATTCATAACGGCTGCCACACAGAACGCCTTGTCTGGTGCTGACTGTACTGGAAATAAACGTTTCAGACCTATAAACCATGTTCGATCTAGCCTATTTTATATTTGGTGGCAGTATGTTTTTTACACCATCCTGCCACCATTGTTTTTTCACTTTCCAATGGAGACAAATACTGTTATCTCAAATTTCAACCTGTTTCTTTCTTTAGCGAAAGCTCCATTAATAAACATCTTTTTTAGTAAAAACAAAAAAGGAAACCAATAAGGCAAATGCCCACCAGACTATAAGAACCATCATTGAAAAAGATAGGTTCATTCCATCTATCGGCGGTGCCAATCCTTTCATATAATCGGTTAACCGCAAATTCACCATGAAAAAGTATTTAGCCGACTCCCACGATGAGACCATATTACTTAAGATTGCCCCTGAAATGAGAGCGGCAAGCATGATTCCCATACCAGCAGCGGTGCTTCGAATTAATACTGAAAGCATAAAGGATAAGGTCCCAACTACAATGGAAACAAACCACACGAGTCCAAAATCCATTAACAAAAACTGCCATAAATCGAGAACCTTTACTTCAGAAGTGTTTAGTCCCGATTCGGTCACATTAAAGCCAGTCAAGATTGGTGCTCCCCAGCCTTTGTAGCCAAAAATCAGCCCCGAAATCAAATAGGAAAGTATTCCAGCTATCGCAATGATTAGTGAAATGGCCAAACAAAGAGTGATATATTTACTCAGGAGCACTTTCCATCGCTTAACCGGTCTCGTCAACAAAAGCTTGATAGAGCCTATACTGTGCTCAGAGGATACTAAGTCACTTGCAATCACCATGACCATTAATGGAATAAATAAATCAATTGAGTTTTCTAAAAATATCCTTATAAATGTTGGAGCACCAGGCTCAGAGGGGTTAATATCATTGTCTAGATAATATTGTTGCTGCTGAAGCGATATTTGCAGCTGTTTCTTCCATTCTGGTGTCATTCTGCTGCTGCTTAAGCGGTTCTGCGTATCAATGATTTGCTGTTGTAAGATCGTTCTCCAATCACTTGTTCCTATTTTTTCTATTTGGGTTTGCGCTTGTTTATATTGTGCAAATGTAAATAAAACAACAAGAACGCCAATAATGACCGCAATTACGACGAGCCGCTTTTTGGCAATCAGCTTCATCATTTCATTTTGTACCAATTTATTCAATCGTGTCACCCCCTGTTAGTTCGAGGAACAAATCTTCCAGGACAGGTAATTTCCTGCTCATTTCTGTTATATAGACACCCGCTTCAACTAGCTGTTTATTCCACTCAGATGTTTTGTTTTCATTAAACTCAGTCAATATGGTACCATCATCATTTTCCTCGATCGTGGTTAACGCACGTAATATTTCCTTGCCTTTTTCAAGCGGATGAAATTTCCAGACCATCCTCTCCCGATTCGATAAAAGATTATGAACAGTATCAATCCGAATGATCGTTCCTTTTGAAATAATGGCCACCCTATCACATAATAATTGAATTTCACTTAATAAATGGCTAGAGACAAGAACACTAATCCCCTCTTCTACAGCCAGAAAGCGGATAAATTTCCGCATTTCACGGATTCCTGCGGGATCAAGCCCATTCGTTGGTTCATCGAGAATCAGCACTTTTGGTTTTCCTAAAAGTGCCTGTGCAATACCGAGCCGCTGCCTCATGCCCAGAGAATACGTTTTAACCTTATCATGAATTCTTTCAGATAAACCCACAAGTTCAGTCACTTCTTTGATCCGTTCCTCCCTGATCCCTTCAAGCATCCGGGAAAAATGAATCAAGTTGTCGTAGCCCGATAAATAAGGATATAATTCAGGGTTTTCTACAATACAACCCAGATTTTTTAGTGCTTCCGTGAATTGGTCCTCGATATTAAATCCGCAAATTCTAATCGAACCAGATGTTGGTTTGATTAACCCCACCAGCATCCGAATGGTTGTTGTTTTGCCAGCACCATTTGGCCCTAAAAACCCAAAAACTTCCCCTTCTTTCAACTCAAACGTTATACCTTTGATGATTTCTCTTTTCCCAATCACTTTTTTCAAACGATCTACCGATAACGTAATTTTCTCCATCAATCCCACTCCTTACCAGCTGAGCAGTGAGGCTACTCGTTCAGCAATTAAACGGTACCCTTTTGTATTTGGGTGAAACTTGTCTGAATACAAATAATCATTAACCTTTAATTCAAATAAATCAAATGTTGGAACGAACACGATTTTTGGAAAAGCAGCACTCACTTCTGCACTTTCATAATTCCAATGGCGGACAATCTTTGACATATCTTTACCTTGGTCTAAATCAATGAACGGATTATACAGTCCAATAAAAAACACATTGGCGTCACTGTTCGACTGACGAATCTCCTGAAAAATAACTTTTAAGTTTTCAAGATATTTTTTCTCGATGGCCGAAATGTCTCCAGCCTGAAAATCCATTAAACCTTGACCACCTCGGAACAAATCATTTCCGCCAATGGTCACGAGCACCATATCGGCTTTTTGGATTTGCCTTCTTATTTCAGTTTGCTGTACCTGCTGTCTAAGCTGATCCGAGCGTTGACCACTGATGCCTAGGTTTGTAAGCTGAACTGGTCCATTTGTTTTTTCCTTGATTTCGTCAATTAAAACACCGACATAGCCTTTTCCAGATTCATCTCCGGATCCCCTTGTTAATGAATCACCTAAAGCTATAATAGTTAAACCTTTTTTGATTTCTGCTTTCTGAGATACGGTAGTCGACTGGGGACCCTTTTCTGGTTTTCCTGCATAATATTCATATGCCACCCAGCCAAGCCCAATCAGCCATAGGAGGCAAAAAAATACTGATATGATTGTTATCGAGCGAATGATATTCTTATTCAATGAACTCATCCTTTCTGGCTTTTCTATCTCTTATTTGTCACAAATCACGTTCATAAGTAATGAATGTTGTTTTACGTATGCCGCCCTTTTTACTAGCCGCTTTTGCCCTGTACTCTCTATTTCGACGTCACTTAGTTTTTTTACCTTCTTTTCAAGAATTTTTTCTTTTTATCGAATGATCTCATATGGTATTGTTATTTTTTAGATTGGATTTTAGTCGAAGCGGATATATACAAATTAGACGTTTCACCCCAAGATCATCTAACTGAGGAATAATTTAGCCAAACCTTATTTTTAGTATAAAAAAGACCCCCAACCAAATCAGTTGAGAGCCTTTGAAACGTTGATAATTAGCGCTTTGAGAACTGTGGTGCACGACCAGCGCCTTTAAGACCATATTTTTTACGTTCTTTCATATATATAGATTCTTATATAATTAGCCCAAAAAGTTTTGGCTCTTTCATTAAACCAACTTGGTTCATTAAATACGTTAGGTATACACACTATATGATCTTTTTGTTGACTTATTATTATATCCTTTAATCTATTACTTAGTTGGTCACTGTAAGATTGGAATCCAATACTTTTACCATTCATTATAAAAATTCACCATCTCCATATCTGCTAACAGAACATTTATCTTTATTAATTTTCTCTATTGTTTCTTCTGTTGAAGCAACTAATGGTACCTTCATTTCCTTCCACCCTCCCTTTCATTATTAGCAAGGATCTAAGACAATCCATTATAGAAAAAGGATTAATAGGTAATTTTTCTGTAAATGTAAGCAGAATAATAGGTAATGGTATATGACTTACTGAACCAATTGTTTATGAAGAAAAAAGGAGTTTGTTTTCTACAATATACCAGAGTACAAACTCCTTTTGACTGCTTTTCAAGTTTTAATGAACCTGTCCTCTAGTGGCTTACTTATTCAAGAATTTCTTTATCGACGATACTCCTAAAATCATCAATAAATCTAATGTGTCGTGAAGTACTTTTTAAATACTTGCTTGTAGGCTTCCACGTATGCTCACTGGAACCCCATCTGAAGTAAGTATAATTATATCGACTGGTCGAAAAGATACGATATCCCTTAGCCCTTGCATTTTTCAGAAAAGTCGCATCTTCCCCCAATGATACATCTAAAAAAGGGACTTCCTCCATTACTATTTTTTTGGCAATAATGGTTCCCCCGAATACTATTCTAACCCGTTTTGATTCGTGGCCCGGGAATCGTAATCGTAATTCCTTAGCTTTTGGGAAATACATGAAACCGGTCCTTTTCCCAACAATATCAGCCTTTGTATGCTCAAATGACTTTAAGGCTTCATATAGGTAAGCACTCCCATAATAATCATCATCGTCCCACTTTGCCACATATTTTAATTTCGCTTGATTTCTGCCGAAGTTCAAACAACTTCCCAGGGTTGTTTCTTCTGGAAGTTGGTACACCCGGACATGATCATATCCTTCCGCCTTTTTCTTCCATTCATTTATATCTAGGGAATCATTGTTGAGAACAATAATTAACTCTTTTTCCTGTAATATTTGATTTTCGTAATTAGAGAAAATATTGTCCATATATCTTATCTTATTTGTACAAGCAACAATTGAAATTCCATGGTCTTTATTCGTTTCCTTCATTCTTTCGCCCCCTTTTAGACAAAAATAATCAAAAGCTTGTCCACCCTTTTAAACTATTCATTTGGTTAAGATTTGTTTCGTTGTTTAAGATAGTTTTTCAACAAAATGATTGCATTCTTTAATGAATAACCGTAATCCATTCCCAGGACATTCATAAAAATAACAGAAACATACTAAAAAACATTTTCAGTAACACTCGAAGAACTTGAAAAAAGCTTAAGGATTCTACAATTAATAATTTTCCTTAAATACAACATTCATTAATTCTACATATTCTTCCAATTTTCCAATATCATAGCGGTCACCGGATATGATGGTCCCATAGACAGATTGAATAGTTAACAATTCTTTAATAGCATCTGTAAGCTGTATTTCGCCATTTACCCCCTTGTTTATTTTCAATAAAAACTGGAAGATTTCCGGGGTGAAAACATATCTGCCTATCACAGCCATGTCTGAAGATAAACTTGTTTTTGGTTTTTCTACTATGTTTTGAATTTCGACCACTTTCGTGTCAGCAATACCTTGTATAACTCCGTAATCTTTTAATTGATTTTGATTTACTTTTTTTAGCCCTAAAACACTGCAGTTTGTTTCCTTATGAATATCTATTAATTCTTTTAAGGCAGGAGCTTGTCCCGAAAAAACTAAATCGTCTGGTAAAAGAACAGCAAACGGTTCATCTCCAACAAAATCCTTTCCTAATCGAATAGCAGCCCCAAGTCCATTTATATCAGGCTGTCTTTTATATAAAATTTCTATTTTCGGCAATTCCAAATGTTTTAAGAGATGCGACTTATTGCTTTTTATTAATATAGTCTCTAATTCTAAGGAGTTATCAAAATAGTCTATGATCATATCTTTTGACTTTGATGTAATAATTAATAATTGCTCAATTCCAGAATTTACTGCCTCCTCAACGATATAATGTATAGCTGGTTTTAATCCAATCGGAAGCATCTCTTTTGGGATTACTTTCGTAATAGGCAGACTCCGAGTACCGTATCCTGCTGCTGGGATAATGGCCTTTCTTACCAAATTAAGTTCCACCTTTCTTGACCTTTTATATGTAAAGTATTCAAAAGACAAGTAATCGTTACTTATTTTATATCTTTCTTTTTTGGTAAAAAACTCCACTCCTTATCAAGATCTGCCTTCCCATCCTTTCAAAAAAAGAATGTTCGTTACGTACAAAATTGAAAGTACTTAGCATGTACCTTTTTTTTGAATAAAAATAGGGACAACCCCTAGTACTATTTTTTGAATTAAGCATATTGTTATTAAGGAGTAAAGTTTAGATACATTTAAGAGAACTGAGCAGCTTAAATAATGATTAGACCAGATGTTGGATAAGTGAAGCCTGATTAAGAAAAGGAGGGATTGTTATTATGAAGATTGCTGTCATCAGTCCGGGATTGTATTCTGTTCCTCCTGTTATTGGGACATCAGTAGAACATGTCATTCACCAGGTAGCAGAACAACTGGAAAGGAATAATCAGGTCATTGTATATACAAAAAAATGCCGTCAATTTCCGGAATCTACATTAGAGGGAAATCTCCTCTACAAACGGTTCCACTTTTACAGCCCGGGTGTTTATTTGCAGCAAGTAATCAAACATATTCAAGAAGAAAAACCAAGTGTGATTATCATCGAAAATCGTCCTTCTTATGTTATGCAAATAAAACATGCATGTCCAAAGATCCCAATTGTATTAAATATGCATTCAGATGTTTTTTCTTTGCCCCCTAACATTCGCAAAGAGGAGATGACTGAAGTTTCCCGGAATGTTGATGCCCTGATAACTAATAGTAAAGCATTGGAAAATTATTTTACGGAAAAGTATCCAGCTTTTAAAGGGAAATCGTACGGGATTCATTTAGGGATTGACACGACTCCATATGAAACAGCAAGAATGGATTTAGAAAATATTCGCCGATTGAGAGAGAAATATCGGTTATCGAGTGAAGATCCTACTTTACTGTTTGCTGGAAGAGTAATGGAAAAAAAAGGCGTTCATTTGATTCTGGAAGTAATGCCAGCACTGATTGAAAAAATCCCTCGTCTCAAGTTGCTAATCGCAGGAAGTCCCAAATATGGGAATAACAAAGATACGTCATATATGAAAAAGATTAGAACAATGGCAGAACAAATAAATAATCATGTTGTGTTCACAGATTTTGTGAAACCGATCGAAATGCCTTACATTTATCAACTTGCGGATATTGTAATTACCCCCTCTATTTGGAATGAACCCTTTTTATTGGTTAATTTAGAGGCAATGGCTTCCATGAAACCTGTAGTCACTACAAATAATGGAGGTATTCCAGAGGTAGTAGAGCACGCAGAAACTGGAATCATCATCTCCCTTGATAATCCTAAGGAGGAGCTATTTCATTCTATTCTCTCATTGCTTGAATCAAATTCATTAAGTGAAAGGTTATCCAAAAATGGATTTGAAAGGGCAAAAGAATTCTCTTGGGAACGAACAGCGGGTCAATACTTACAAGTATTTAAGAAAGTGACAACTTTGTAGAGTGATGGAATCCGATTAAAACCAAGATGGAAAGAAATTAAAAAATCGAATGCTTACATGGAAAATTAATCTTTTTACAAACTGGGAGGTAATCATGTGGATGATCCTAGAGTTGGTATTCTAATAGATAATTTCATGTATAATAAGTTAATAGCAGGAAAAGAACTCTATGAGAAGTTTTCTTTTTATGAAGAAGCGGCCAATTCATTAGAAATGAGCATATGTTTTTTTCGTTTGGATGATGTTAATGTTGAATCCCGAAAAACGATTGCACAAGTTAGAAATAAGAAAGGGTTTTTAGTTAAAAAAGAAATACAAATTCCGAAGGTTATTCATAACAGGGCGGTAACTTCTACCATATCTGCAAAGAAAAAAATTAAAGACCTTACACAAATGGGTTACTGGATTTTTAATGAATTTAGTAAGATTAGAAAATGGCAAGTCTATTTATTACTGATGAAAAATGATGACTTGTTTTCACATCTACCTGAAACTGTCCCTGCTAATCGAGAAAACTTTGACAGAATGATAAAAAAGTATAAAGAAATTATCATTAAACCCAACAGCGGGGGGCTTGGAAGTGGAATAATAAGCATTAGCAAAGGCGAAAAGCAAACTTGGAAGGTTCAATATGATCAGCAGATAGGAAAAGGATTGAAGGAAATCGTATTTTCTAATGAATTACCGGATATTATTACAAAAAAACTGTCCCGTGGATATATCATTCAACAAAGAATCCGATTGGCTACCTACAAGGGAAATCCTTTTGATTTAAGGGTTTCCGTACAACGAAACGAATGTGGACAGTGGAAAGTAACTGGAATAGTTGCGAAAGTGGCAAAATCCGGAGGATATGTCACGAATGTTGCAAAAGGTGGAGAATGTAAAGATTTCGCGGAAATATTAGACAATTTTCCTTATCTTGAGGCAAAAGAAGTATTTAAAAGTATCGAGCAACTATCTCTTAAAGTAGTGAAAGATTTAAGCAGCTATTACGTTAACCTTGCTGATGTTGGATTGGATATTGGCATTACCAATGAAGGATTTCCGATGTTTATTGAGTGCAACGGTCGAGATCAAAGATATTCCTTCAAAGATGCTGGTATGCATGATGTATGGAAGGAAACGTATGCAACACCCATTAGATACGCTCGTTTCCTTTTAGATTCTATTGAGACAAGTGAAAAAGTATAAAAATAGTTCACATAGCATCTAAAAAAACTTTTATGAAGAAAAGGAGTTTGTTTTCTGGAATATGCCAGAGTACAAACTCCTTTTGACTGCTTTTCTAGTTTTAATGAACCTGTCCTCAATTGGTCTTAGCAAAATGGTCTTACATCATTGATGTTGGTTTGGATCCGAGATGAGGACACGACGAAAAGCGTTTACTTGCACGTAACTAAAGACATGAAAAAAGAGGCTTCCAGAAAGTTTAAGAACTTAATGGAAAACCTCTATTTGTTAACCTTTTGTTCCCAATGTTACCTTTCGGTAGTTATTAGGGTAACAAATCCCTATATATAAAGGGTTGGAGGCACTTATTACATCATTCCACCCATACCGCCCATGCCGCCCATATCAGGCATTGCAGGTGCGTTAGGTTCTGGTTTGTCAGCGATAACAGCTTCAGTAGTTAGAAGCATAGCTGCTACGGAACCAGCGTTTTGAAGAGCAGAACGAGTTACTTTCTTAGGATCTACGATACCAGCTTCGATCATGTTAACCCACTCGCCAGTCGCAGCATTGAAGCCGATTCCCACTTCTTCGCGCTTTAAGCGGTCAACGATAACTGAACCTTCTAGGCCAGCGTTTTGAGCGATAGTGCGTACAGGCTCTTCCATCGCACGTAATACGATGTTGATACCAGTTTGGATATCGCCTTCTTCTTGTAGAGCAGCTACTTTGTTGTAAACATTAAGTAGAGCTACTCCACCACCAGATACGATGCCTTCTTCAACAGCTGCACGAGTTGCGTTTAGAGCATCTTCAATGCGAAGCTTGCGCTCTTTCAATTCAGTTTCTGTAGCAGCACCTACTTTAACAACTGCCACACCACCTGCTAATTTAGCTAAGCGCTCTTGTAATTTTTCTTTATCGAATTCAGAAGTAGTTTCTTCTAATTGAACACGGATTTGGTTTACACGAGAAGCGATTTGTGCGCTTTCTCCTGCACCTTCAACGATCGTTGTGTTTTCTTTCGTTACAACTACTTTAGAAGCGCGTCCTAAAGATTCGATTGTTGCAGATTTCAAGTCTCGGCCTAATTCTTCAGTGATGACTTCACCACCAGTTAGAATCGCGATGTCTTCAAGCATTGCTTTACGGCGATCACCAAAGCCAGGAGCTTTAACCGCTACTGCATTGAATGTTCCACGAAGCTTGTTCACTACTAATGTAGCAAGTGCTTCCCCTTCAACATCTTCAGCAACAAGCAATAATGGCTTGCCTTGTTGAACCACTTGCTCAAGAACTGGAAGGATTTCTTGAATGCTAGTGATTTTTTTATCAGTGATTAAGATATATGGATTATCAAGAATTGCTTCCATTTTGTCTGAGTCTGTTACCATGTATGGAGAAGCGTATCCACGGTCGAATTGCATACCTTCTACGACATCAAGCTCAGTTGTGAAGCCTTTTGATTCTTCGATTGTGATAACTCCATCGTTGCCAACGCGCTCCATAGCTTCAGCGATAAGAGCACCAACCTCTTTATCATCAGAAGAAATAGCAGCAACTTGTGCAATAGACTCTTTGCCTTCGATTGGCTTAGCGATTGCTTGTAATTCTTCTACAGCAGTCGCAACCGCTTTTTCGATTCCTTTACGGATACCCATTGGGTTTGCACCAGCTGTTACGTTTTTAAGACCTTCGCGGATCATTGCTTGAGCAAGAACCGTTGCAGTTGTCGTACCGTCACCAGCTACATCATTTGTTTTACTTGCAACTTCAGCAACAAGCTTTGCACCCATGTTTTCGAAAGCATCTTCTAATTCGATTTCTTTCGCGATTGTTACACCGTCATTTGTAATTAACGGAGAACCGAATTTTTTCTCAAGAACCACATTACGTCCTTTTGGTCCAAGAGTTACTTTTACTGCATCTGCAAGAGCATCTACTCCGCGTAGCATTGCGCGGCGTGCATCTTCACTAAATTTAATCTCTTTTGCCATAATAAATAACCTCCTCGAAATAGTTAAATAGGCAGTTCAAATCAAATAAAATTGTAAAGCTGTATGGCTAGATTAGCCAATAACAGCAAGAATGTCGTTTTCGCGTAAAATTAAATATTCTTTGCCTTCGTACTTCACTTCAGTACCAGCATATTTTGAGAAGATAATACGGTCGCCTTGAGCAACTTCAAGAGCTACACGCTCACCGTTCTCAAGAACGCGTCCAGTTCCAACAGCAACTACATTGCCTTCTTGAGGCTTTTCTTTTGCAGTGTCCGGCAAAACGATGCCGCTTGCAGTTTTTTCTTCAGTTTCAACAAGCTCGATAATAATTCGATCACCTAGTGGCTTTAACAAGTGAAACAACCTCCTCAATAAATATGTAAATTTTATTTATTAGCACTCTCATCTGCTGAGTGCTAACACAATTATTATATTAATGAATCTATTGCATATTTGCAAGAGTGAAGCTCAATTTTTTTGTAAAAAATATTTAATATGGGCTACATTATTTTTACAGTCATTGCCAAATGCTAGTTTATCCTTAATATCCAAGCAGCAAACCATCTTTTTATGTCTACAATTTGAAACTTGGACCTTTTTACGGGTAAAATGAGGATTGATATACACAATGGATAAGGAGATAAAATATTGAAAAAAGAGTATTGGTATATTCTTATTGCTTATACAGGGATGCAATTATCGAGCTTAATCGGGGTCCCGTTCATTGCGTTTTGGGGAACACTATCCGGCAAAAGCATGGCCGACATGCAAACAACCGCTGTCACATCCTGGATTGTCATTAGCTTTACGATCACATTAATTATTTCGTTGGCAATCCTTCGAAAAGAAATGAAGGAAAGCCTTTCTATGAGAAATTCAACTTCTGCAGGTACTTCCATAGCCTGGGCCATTGGCGGAGTATTCCTTGCATTATTTGCGCAATCTATTGCCGCCAATATAGAAAATTTAATCGGAATTGAAATGGGATCGGAAAACACACAGCAAATTATTAGGCTTATTCAAGCTTCACCCATAGTCGTTGTGATCAGCTCAATTATTGGGCCAATCCTAGAGGAAATTGTCTTCCGAAAGGTTATTTTCGGAACGCTTCATAAGCGGCTAAACTTTTTTCTTTCTGCCTTAATAAGTTCTGTTATTTTTGCTCTAGCTCACTTTGAGTTTGAACATATTCTGTTGTACTCAGCGATGGGCTTTACTTTTGCTTTCCTATATGTCAAAACAAAGCGAATTCTAGTGCCGATTTTTGCGCATGTGGCCATGAATACACTTGTCGTCATTATCCAATTTAACAGAGAAAATATTGAAAACTGGATAAAAGAAGTGGAAAAAATGCAAAGCTTTATTGGAGGGTTTTTATGAGAAGGACACCATTGTTATCAGGCATCATTTATATTATTCTTGGGATCCTCTTTACCTATATCGCGATCCAAAGCATTCAAAGAAACGATGGCTGGGGAATATTTACTTACTTTCTTATTATTATTGCAACCCTTGACTTAGGTACTGGCCTGCGGATGGTTGCCTTTCATTTCAAAATCGTCAATAACAAACAAAGAAAATGAGCACTATACAAATGCTCATTTTCTTTGTTTAGCTTATTCTTCCTCTTGTGGATAATGCTTAAGAAAGTAGATAAGCGACTGCAGCTCCACAGCTAAATCGATATGATGAATTCTGATGGAGGACGGCACAGATAAACGTGCAGGAGTAAAATTCAAAATTCCTTTTACACTGCCTTGAACAATTCGGTCAGCAATCGGTTGGGCTGCAAGAGCAGGAACTGTTAAAATCACAACCTGAATTTGTTCGTCCTCGATTACTTTTTCTAGATCACTCATATGGAATATCGGTACATCCCCAATGTATGTGCCAACTTTTCCTTCGTCTACATCAAAGGCTACTTCAATTTTCGTATTATTGTTTTTGAGGAAATTATAGTTTAAAAAGGCAGTGCCTAAATTACCAACCCCAATAAGAGCTACCTTCGTTAATTCATCCTGATCTAACGTTTTCCGAAAAAAAGTAAGCAAATAATTTACATTATAGCCATACCCTTTTTTCCCTAAAGCGCCAAAGTAGGAAAAATCCCGCCGAATTGTAGCAGAATCAACTTTTACCGCATCACTTAATTCTGCAGAAGAGACTCTTTGTTTCCCAGAAGCATGCAAATTTTTTAAGAATCGATAATATAAAGGAAGCCGTTTGGCCGTTGCTTGTGGAATTTTTAATGACTCATTCGCCATTATCTTATCTCCTCTCGTAGAAACCTTTACGTTTGTTCAAATGACAAATGCTTTATCAGTTAGCAGCTTTACTTCTTTATATACACAATACATTATAACAAGGAATCCCTTTTAAAATCCCCATTTTTTCCGCCAGTTTTTTCTACTAAATAAGTTTTGCCAATGACCATCCCTTTATCAACAGCCTTACACATATCATAAACTGTTAAGGCACATACAGATGCGGCTGTTAACGCTTCCATTTCAACTCCAGTATGACCCTTTGTTTTGACCGTAGCTGCAATGAGCAGTGTATATTCTTCTTGATCGACACTCCATGAGTAGGAAATATCTACTCCCGTTAAAGGAATAGGATGACACATCGGAATAATTTCCCATGTTTTCTTGCATGCCATCACACCCGCAACTTGTGCTACGGCGAGGACATCTCCTTTTTTCATTGTATTCGAAGTGATTTTTTCATATATTTCTTTATTAACTGTAATACTTGAGTGAGCAATCGCAGTTCGGACCGTCACAGATTTCTCACTAATATCGACCATCTTTGCTCTGCCCTCTTGATTAAAATGGGTAAAATCAGACATTAATAACACCTCACAACAAAATCATACACTATTTTTAGCCAAATGTGTAAAACACTTTACAATAATTCAAGTCCGTCCTCACACACATTGCCCAACAAATATGAATGAGTTACACTTATTCTATAAAGCTTGAGGTGAACAAAAATGATTTTATTACAAGTCAATCAATTAATAAAGAACTTTGGTGCTGAAGTTATATTATCGAATATAAAGCTTGAAGTACAAACTAGAGATAGAATTGCCCTTGTGGGGCGTAACGGGGCTGGCAAGTCCACGCTTTTAAAAATGATAGCTGGCCAAATGTCCTATGATTCCGGTGACATTATTAAGCCTAAGGAAGTGGAAATCGGCTACCTTGCCCAAAATACCGGACTCGAGTCAGAAAGATCCATTTGGGATGAAATGTTAACTGTATTCGAGCATCTGCAAACGCTTGAAAAGGAATTGCGGAAGCTCGAGGGTGAAATGTCTGATCCGCAAGCAATGGCTAATCCCGAAAAATATGAACGCATCTTAAAAGAATACGATGATCGGCAAGTTCAATTTAAAGAACAAGGCGGTTATCAGTACGAATCAGACATTCGCTCCGTTCTTCATGGACTGAACTTTCAATCCTTTAGCTATGATACGAAAATATCCACTTTGAGCGGGGGACAAAAAACGAGGCTTGCTCTAGGAAAACTGCTGTTAAAGAAGCCTGATATTTTAATTTTGGACGAGCCTACCAACCATCTAGACATTGATACTTTATCTTGGCTAGAGCAATATTTGCTAACGTATGACGGGGCCATTTTAATCGTTTCCCATGATCGATATTTTTTAGATAAAGTCGTCTCCCAAGTCTATGAATTATCAAGAAATCAAATCAAAAAATATATCGGTAACTACAGCTCTTATCTTGACAAAAAAGCGGCAAACTATGAACGTGACTTGAAGCAATTTGAAAAGCAGCAGGAAGAAGTAGCTAAACTGCAAGACTTTATTCAGCGCAATCTGGCTCGGGCCTCCACAACCAAAAGGGCACAGAGCCGCAGAAAACAACTGGAGAGAATGGAATTAATGGACCGTCCTTTAGGGGATGAGAAGTCTGCTAATTTCGGTTTTCAAATTGAAAGGCAAACAGGCAATGAAGTGCTAAAGGTGGAATCTGTTGCGGTAGGATACAATGATGAATTGATTTCGAAAAATATCTCCTTTCGAATTACTCGTGGAGAAAGTATAGCCCTTGTAGGACCAAATGGAATTGGCAAATCCACGCTTTTAAAAACGATCATTGAGAAGCTTCCTTCACTTGCAGGAAGTATACACTACGGATCCAACGTAGCCATTGGCTATTATGATCAGGAACAGGCTGAGCTCACCTCGAACAAACGTGTACTTAATGAACTTTGGGATGAATATCCACTTACACCAGAAAAGGAAATCCGAACTGTGTTAGGAAACTTCCTCTTTTCGGGTGATGATGTACTAAAAACCGTCTCGACATTAAGCGGAGGAGAGAAGGCTCGTCTAGCATTGGCAAAATTAATGATGCAAAAAGCCAATTTCTTAATACTGGATGAGCCAACAAACCATCTCGACTTAGATAGTAAAGAGATATTAGAAAATGCTTTAATCGATTATCCTGGAACAATTCTGTTTGTTTCTCATGATCGCTATTTTATTAATCGAATTACTACAAAGGTTCTTGAGCTTAACGAAAATGGAGCAACTGAGTTTCTTGGCGATTACGATTATTATGTTGAGAAGAAGCAAGAACAGGAAGAGTTAAAAGCTTTGGACCTTGCAGAAAAGTCCTCCTTCCCTACTCACGTAAATCAAGATAAAAGCAGCTATCAGATGGATAAGGAAGCAAAAAAGTTAGAAAGACAAAAACAGAGAAGATTAGAAGAAGTTGAAAAGCTTATCGGGGGATTGGAGGCGCAAATTGCTGAATTCGAACAGCTTCTGTGTGAGCCCGAAATATATCAAGATCATGAAAGGGTCTTGGAAATAACGAAAGAAAATAACGAGGCAAAGACCAAATTAGAAGAATTAGTTGAAGAGTGGACTGTACTAGCAGAATAACAGAATAATTTTTTTTGCTGAAATTTGACCCAGGAGTTTATTCACTCCTGGTATTTTTTTATCCACAAAATTATTCACATAAAAACAACTGAAGTAATGGGATTCCACAGACTTTTCCACATTATCCACATTTAATTGGCTTTTTATCCACATTATACACATAAAATTTAAACAATTGCCATTTTATCCACAAAAAACGTCCAAGTAGTAACTGGGACGTTTTTCTTATATTCGAATTAGTTGTGGATAGTAATTTCAAGACCTGGGTTCGCATTTAATGCCATAGTTGATCGCACACCTTTTTCAAATAGGATACTCCCGGCAGCTGCGATCATTGCTGCATTATCCGTACATAAATGTAGTGGCGGGATGACCAATTCAATCCCAGGCAGCTTGTCAAATTCCTTCTGTAACACTGAGCGCAAACCCTTATTGGCCGCAACCCCACCTGCTAATAATACTTGTTTTACCTTATATTCTTCTACAGCTTTTAGCGTTTTAGTAACAAGGACATCAATCACACTTGCCTGAAAGCTTGCCGCCAGATCTTCTGGGGAAATCTTTTCCCCACGCTGTTCAGCATTGTGGACAGTGTTGATAACTGCAGATTTTAATCCGCTAAAACTAAAATCATAAGACCCTTCCTCCAGCCACGCTCTCGGTAAGTTAATGGTGGCTTCCCCAACATGTGCTAACCGGTCAATATGAGGTCCACCCGGATAAGGAAGATTCAAGGTTCTAGCTACTTTATCATACGCCTCTCCAGCAGCATCATCCCTTGTTTCACCAATGACCTCAAAGTGTCCATTTGCTTTCATAAAAACCAGCTCTGTATGTCCGCCAGAAACAACAAGGGAGAGTAACGGAAATTCTAGCTCTGTAACAAGGCGGTTCGCATAAATATGGCCTGCAATATGATGCACACCCACTAATGGGATATTATGAGCAAAGGCAAGCGCTTTTGCAGCGTTTACGCCCACTAACAATGCACCGACAAGGCCTGGACCTTCTGTGACTGCAATTGCATCCAAATCATCGAAGCTTAGTTCTGCCTGTTTTAATGCTTCCTCAAGAACAATGGTTATCTGTTCCACATGGTGCCTCGAAGCAATTTCAGGTACAACGCCTCCGAACCTTTTATGACTTTCTATCTGTGATGCCACAATATTTGAGGCAATTTCCCTGCCGTTTTTGACAATCGCTACCGATGTTTCATCACAGCTTGTTTCAATACCCATAATATATTGATCTTTATTCATTATAAATTCACCCACATTACTAATGCATCTTCTCGATTATCAGTATAATAACTTTTTCGAATGCCTCCATCCTGAAAGCCTAGCTTTCGGTACAAAGACTGGGCAATAGAATTGGTCACACGGACTTCAAGTGTCATCGTTCGAGCGCCCATTTCTGAGGATATCTCCATGATCTTCTTCATTAATGCTTCTCCAAGCTTCAGCCCTCGGTATTCAGGCAAGACGGCTACATTTGTAATATGCGCCTCATCAACGATTACCCAAACCCCGCAGTAGCCAATTAATCTTCCTTCATCTTCTAATCCGATATATACGGCAAATTTGTTTTGTTTAAATTCGTTTTTAAAAGCTTCTTCCGTCCACGGCAATGTAAATGAGGCATGTTCAATTTTCAACACCTCATTAACATCTTTTTCACTTAAAAAACGAAAAGTGAAAGAATTCGTCATTATGTTCTTCCTCATCATTACTTTTTCTCTTTGTTAGCATTTAGCCAATTCGTTTCCGCTTCTGCCAAACGGATATAGTTAGGAACGAAGGAATGTATATCCTCCCCTTTTTTATCTCTTCCTAGCAAAGCAAGCTCTGACGGCCGGGGATTTTGCTCCGTGATTTCTGCAAAAACAGCCTGGCCTCCAAGAAGATCCTTCAAAATAGGCTGATGCAACGGCAAATCATTTCCAATAAATAGAATTCTCCGTTCCTGTTCCTTAAGCTTTGCTGCCCATTCTGTTGATAATAAAAGCTGATCTTTTTGTAAGGTATGTATGTTTCCGTCAACAAATTGGTAGAGACCTGTATAGATTTGTCCTCTTCTTGCATCGAATAGTGGAGATATAGCACCCTCGAAATAACGTCCAGCTGATGCAGCAGAAACTTCTAGGCTTGAAATTCCCACTAATGGGATGTTAAGTGTCCAAGCTAATGTTTTCGCAATGGTAACGCCAATTCTAACACCTGTGTAAGAGCCTGGCCCTTTGGCTACAACAATTTTTGAAAGGTCAGCTGGCTTTATATCACAATCATGCATTAAAGCTTCAATAGCTGGCATGACTCGTATGGAGTGATTCTTTTTTAGATTTGTGATATATTCGCCTTTTACTTGATCCCCATCCAATATCGCAACACCTAACGTATAATTAGATGTATCAATAGAAAGCACTTTCATCCTAATATCTCCTTACATAACTCCTCGTATCTTTTACCCTTTGGTTCTAATACAAATCTTCTGGAACCATTCTCACCTAGAAAAAGAGAGATGGTCAACAATTCAGCAGGCAACTGACTTTCTATTAAATGAGCCCATTCAACAACTGTCACCCCATCCCCTTCAAAGTATTCATCAAATCCTAGATCTTCAAAGGAATCTTCTACTCGGTAAACATCCATATGATATAACGGAAGCCTGCCTTGATATTCCTTAATAATGGTAAATGTAGGACTGTTAACATTTCTATTAATTTCTAACCCAATGGCCAATCCTTTCGTAAACGTGGTTTTCCCTGCGCCAAGATCGCCTTCAAGAGCGATGACATCTCCGGGCTGCAGAAGGGTGGCCAGACGTTTTGAAAATTCCATCGTATCATCAGGATGTTTCGAAATAAACTCATATATACTCATAATAATTGATCACCATTATTTTTCTTAAATTGGAATAACTAACTCAACTGATTATTATCAAAAAAACCTTAGGATGCATCCTAAGGGTATCTTTCATATATAGTGTACATGATTTTAAATCTGCTAGCAAAATATGCTGTGCAAAATAAAAAAAGACGAAACCTAGTTTCGTTCTTGTTTAAGCATGTAAATGGCGGTCCGGACGGGAC